>NZ_JBFODO010000017.1:0-34554 GCF_040908365.1 Aeromonas sp. R2-4 | reverse complement strand
TCCCAGGTCGTTTAGCTCAGCTGGGAGAGCACCTCCCTTACAAGGAGGGGGTCACTGGTTCGATCCCAGTAACGACCACCAGTTTGTAGAAAAAATGATTTAGATGGGTCGTTAGCTCAGTCGGTAGAGCAGTTGACTTTTAATCAATTGGTCGCTGGTTCGAATCCAGCACGACCCACCATCATTTCAGAATCCCAGGTCGTTTAGCTCAGCTGGGAGAGCACCTCCCTTACAAGGAGGGGGTCACTGGTTCGATCCCAGTAACGACCACCATATTCGCAAGCGAAGCTGAGATATCAGCTGCGTTTGCAGAGAAAGTCCCCACTAAGATGGGGATTTTTTTTGCCCGCAATTCAGTACTTCAACTTCTTCTGTTGCCGGTGTGGCGAGCCAAGCTCCACCTCTTATAGTGCCACTCTGCCACTCTGCCACTCTGCCACTCTGCCACTCTGCCATTTCGCACATCCTCTACTCTGCTCTGCCGAGATTGCCCGACTGCACTCCTGTCCATCGTGATGCTGCTCATATGAACGCCTGTAATAAAGTAAACGCCAGCAATAAAAAGGGCAGGCCAAGGCCTGCCCGCAAAGATGCGCAAGGTGCTACATGATCCCGCGGATCAGGATCCCGCTGATCAGCAGCGGCGCCACCACGCGCCAGCACCAGAGCAGCGCCAGACGCAGGGCGGGTGACAGGCCCGCAGGCAATATGGCATCACCCAATCGCCAGCCCAGCAGCAGGGTCAGTACCAGACCAAACAGCGGCATCATCAGGTTGGAGGTGAGGTAGTCGAGCAGCTCGAAGATGGTCTTGCCAAACAGGGTCAGATCGCTCCATGGGCCGAACGACAGGCTCACCGGAATGCCGGATGCCATGATAAGCAGGGTCAGTACCCGGCAGGCGCCACGGCGCGACCAGCCCCACTCCTCGGTGGTAAAGCGCACCAGATGCTCCAGCATGGAGATGGAGGAGGAGAGCGCCGCCACCAGCAGCAACAGGAAGAAGACAACTCCGAGCCCCTGACCGAACGGCAGATGGCTGAACACGGCTGGCATGGTCATAAAGGTGAGTCCTGGGCCTGCGGTAGGGTCGATACCGGTGGAGGCTAGCGCCGGGAAGATCATCAAGCCCGCCAGCACCGAGATAAGGCTTGCCAGTGTGACCACCCAGACCCCGGAGCGCAGTACCCCTTCGCTATTGGGCAGGTAGGCGCCATAGGTCGTGTGTACCCCTAGCCCGATGGAGAGGGAGAAGAAGGCCAGTCCCAGCGCGTCCAGCACGCTCTGGCCGGTCAGCATGGAGAAGTCCGGCAGCAGCAGCTGGCGTACACCCGCCATGGAGCCCGGCATGGAGAGACCGACCCCCACCAGCAACAACATCATGATGAAGAGCGCGGGCATCATCCAGCGCAGTGCCCGCTCCACCCCTTTCTGAATACCCCCCTGCACGAACCACCAGGTCAGGCCTGCGAAGATCAGATGGGTCAGCACCGGCCACCAGGGGTTGCTGACATAGCCGTTGAACAGGGCGGTGAGGGCGCTTCCTTCGCTCAGATTGAGCTTGCCAGCCATCGCCAGCGCGGCGTAACCCACGGTCCAGCCGCCCACCACGCTGTAGAAGCTGTAGATAAAGAAGCCGCAGGCGATCCCCATATACCCCATCCAGCGCCAGTTCGGCCCCACCAGTTTGCGAAAAGCGCCGAGCACCCCGCGCTGACTATGGCTGCCGAGCAGAGTTTCGCCGACCTGTACCGCTACCCCCAGGGTAAAGCTGAACAGCAGAAAAACCAGCAGGAAGGCGCCACCGCCATTGGTGGCGGTCACATAGGGAAACTTCCAGATGGCACCAAGGCCAATCGCTGTGCCTGCTGCGGCCAGCACATGACCGAGACGGGAAGACCACTGAACCTGGCTCATACAACCTCCGGGTAACACGACATCGAAGCAATACTCCTGAGTAGCAATAAACGACAGACCATAAAAAAGGCCGCCTGAGGCGACCTTTGCAATGAACATTCAGAAAAACTGTGCGTGCAAGGTCACCTCTCTTGCGAGCTAAAAAATCGACCAAACAGCACGAGGATGGCAGACATGAGGTGACAACCTGACCAATGAATGAGGAAACAGCCTAAACCATGGAAAGAATAATTGACACATAAAATCAAAATTTTTTTTGTGTGCCGCTGTCATCACTCTGACTGTACGTACAACTCAATGGGGGAGAACCTCGCCGGGCCGTATCTTTTCTACCTTGTGGCTATTTACTGGGCGATAATCGACGTAGCTTCTTCTGGAACTAGTGACCGCTACATGGCGCGGACGGGAACAACGATGAGACAGGATGTCGTATGAGATGGATGGTGCTGCCCTGGTTGCTGATCAGCCTGAGTGTGTCGGCGCAGCCCGGATTAACCCTGCTGAGTCACGACTTACCTCCCTTTACCGAATACCGCGACGGCAAGCTCGACGGATTTGCCATTCGCCTGATCGATGAGGTGCAGGAGGAGCTTGGCACCCGCTATCCGGTGCGGATTTACCCGCTCAAGCGGGCGCTGGCGCTGGCACGGGTCGAGCCCGGCTATGGACTGTTCGTGGTACAGCGGCTCCCGGAGCGGGAGTCCCATTTCAAATGGGTTGGCCCGCTCTTTATCAATCGGGTCTTTATCTATCAGGCACCGGATAGTCGCCACCCGCTGACCTCGCTGGCGCAGCTGCGGGATCTGCCCAGAGTGGGGGTCGTGCTGGGCAATGCCGATGATGTGCGGCTGACCCATGAGGGCTACACCAATCTGGTGCGCTACAAGACGGTCGGGGAGGCGATAGAGCGGCTGATGTTGGGCAAGATCGATGCCTTGCCGATGGCGGAGCTGGTGATGGAGGCCACCCTCGACAAGATGGGGTTATCCCGGCGCAGCATCGTCAGCAGTGGTGTACTGCTTCATCAGGCCGGTCTCTATATCGTCTTCTCCAAGGGGACGGATGATGCCGAGATCACCCGCTGGCAGCATGCCCTGGAGGCCGTCAGAGCCGCCCAGGGGCGGGCCGATGAGCCCGCCCGCGAAGAGTAACCGTCACACCAGACCGCGAATCAAGATCCCGCCGATCAGCAAGGGGGCAATCCAGCGCCAGCAGTTCATCAGCAGGTGATGCCAGTGGCTGGCAATCCCCTGCGGCAGCGCCTTGCGCCCCAGCTTCCAGCCCAGCAGCAGCGTCAGCATCAGGCCAAACAGCGGCATCATCAGGTTGGAGGTGACAAAGTCCAGCAGCTCGAAGATGGTTTTGCCAAACAGGGTTGCGTGTTGCAGCGGGCCAAACGACAGGCTGACCGGAACACCGCTAACCATGACGAATCCAGTGATGGCGCTGCAGGCCGTGCGGCGTGACCAGCCCCAGGTCTCGCACAGGAAGCACTGCAAATGCTCCAGCAGGGAGATGGCCGAGGAGAGCGCCGCAAAGACCAGCAGGGCGAAGAAGATCACCTCAAGCACCTGACCGAAGGGCAGCAGCTGAAATACCGCCGGCATGGTCATAAAGGTGAGACCGGGGCCAGAGGCCGGGTCGATACCGGTCGAGGCCAGCACCGGGAAGATCATCAAACCCGCCAGCACTGCCACCATGCTGGCCAGCAGCACCACCCAGAGGCTGGAGCGACCAACCCCTTCGCTGGTCGGCAGATAGGCGCCGTAGGTGGTGTGGATGCCAAGACCGATGGAGAGGGAGAAGAAGGCCAGCCCCATGGCATCGAGCACGCCGGACATCCCCAGCTTACTGAAGTCGGGCATCAGGAAGTGACGTACTCCCGCCATCGCATTAGGCAGGGTGAGGCCAAAGGCGACCAGCATCAGGATCATCAGGAACAGGGCCGGCATCATCCAGCGCAGGGTACGTTCCACCCCTTTCTGGATCCCGCCTTGTACCACCATCCAGGTGAGGGCGGCAAACAGCAGGTGAGTGAGGATTGGCCAGACGTCGCCGCTGACATAGTCATTGAAGCGGGCGGTGAGGGCTGCCGCATCGCCATGGTTGAGCTGGCCTGAGATGGCCATGCCGGTATAACCCAAGGTCCAGCCGCCCACCACGCTGTAGAAGCAGTAGATGAGCAGGGTAGAGATCACCCCCATTACCCCAACCCAGCGCCACTGTTTGCCGAGCAGATCGGAGAAGGCACCGACTACCCCGCGGCGACTCATGCTGCCGAGCAGGGTTTCCCCCATCAGTACCGCAACCCCCAGGGTGAAGCTGAACAGCAGAAAGACCAGCAGGAAGGCGCCACCGCCGTTGACGGCGGTGACATAGGGGAATTTCCAGATTGCGCCGATACCGACCGCAGAACCCGCTGCGGCGAGGATGTAGCCGAGTCGGGATGACCATTGGGACTGCTTCATAAGAACTCCAATCGAGCGCCCCTTGGCAGGGCAGAATGGCGCTCATGTTACGGAGGTCACGGCGCAATCACTACGACGGTTATCAGGTGTAAATGCGATTTATTGGCATGATTGGCTAATTTAATTCTGTTTTTAGCCCAATCCTGCCACCATATAAAAACCGGAGCGAGATTGCTCCGGTTTGGTCTCTGACAATTGCTCGTCGGCGGACTAGATCACTCCCAGCTCCCGCAGCCGCTCCATCAGGTAGCTGTGGGCGGTATGACGCTCGGAGAGCACTACATCCGGGCGCGGATGGAGGAACAGCGGCAGGGAGATACGCGACTTGGCGGCGCTGCCACCGGTCGGGTTGATGACCCTGTGAGTGGTGGAGGGATAGTAGCCGCGAGAGGCCTCCTGCAGCATGTCGCCGATATTGATGATGAGGGTGCCAAAGTCGCACGGCACGTCCATCCACTCGCCGTCGGAACCCTTCACCTGAAGCCCCGGTTCGTTGGCGGCGGGCAGAATGGTGAGCAGGTTGATATCCTCGTGGGCGGCGGCGCGGATGGCGCCCGGCTCCTCGGTACCATCGAACGGCGGATAGTGCAGCACCCGCAGCAGGGTCTTCTGGCTCTCTTCGATCATCGAGGAGAGGGGGCAGCTGTAGTTGGCGGCGATATCGGCCGGGGTATACTGCTCCACCCAGCCCAGCAGCTCGGCGGCCAGACCGTTGGCCAGACGATAGTACTCCATCGCCTGCTCTTTCAGCTCTTGTGGCATCTGGCCCCAGGGGTAGATGTGGAAGTACTCCTTGATGTCTTTCTGGCTATGGCCCTTGGCCACCTCGGAGACCGAGGGCGGGAAGTAGCCATCTTGAGTCTCGCGGTTGAACAGGAAATCCTGCTTCTGCTCGCTCATGAAGAAGCGATACCAGTTGTCGTAGATGGACTGCACCAGCTCTTTCGGAATGGGGTGGTTGGTCAACACGCCAAAGCCGGTGGTTCGCAGGGATTCGGTGAAGCGTTGGGCCGCATCGGGTGAGCGGTAATCGACGGTCAGGACTTTCATTGTTTTTGTTGCGCGCCAGTTAAAAGATGGCGCAGTTTACCTTGCACCTGATAACAAGGAAAGCGGGTTGGCCACCCCGTCTGGCACGGCGTTGAATAGTGACAAAAACATCAAATAAACCGCACCAGACCGCACGGGAGCGGATCCCTTGTTATGGCCTTTTATCCTCTCTAGAATGCCGCTCACTATCTTTTCCGGAGTCTGTTCATGTCCCCCAAAATCCTGTTGCTGACCCTGCCGGTATTGCTGGCGGGATGCAGTGCCCTGTCAGAAGATGAGTGCCGCACCATGAGTTGGTACAACCTGGGTTATCAGGATGGATCGGAAGGCAAAACCCGTCAGGCGACCCGCGACTACGTTTCTTCTTGCAGTGAATATGGCCTCAAAGTGGATGAAGCCGAGTGGAAACGGGGCTACGACAAGGGGTTGGAGCTCTACTGCATTCCCGAGCTGGCTTACAGCAAGGGCAAGGAGGGGCAGGCTTATCTGGGGGTATGCCCCAATGACGCCAGCTTCCTCAAGCAGTATCAGCGTGGCTACGAAGAGTACAAACTGGCTGCTCGCCTGCGGGAGATCAGCGACGAGCTGGAGCGTACCGAGCGGGATATCGATACGCTGGAGCGCAGCATCCGCAACGAAACCAACACGGAACAGCGCGACTACTACCGCGCCAAGCGCGATCGGGCCATTCGCCACTACGAATCCCTGCGCCGGGAGTACAACCGTCTGCGTTATCCGGATCGGGTGATCCAGTTCTCCTTCGGCGGTTAATCCCTCTCTTCATGGCCAGCCCGCGTGCTGGCCATGTTGCACCCTGTCAGATCAGGGCAGTACCCAGCGCTGCAACGCCAGTGCGATACCATCTTCGTTGTGGTCGGCCGTGACCCGATGGGCATGGCTCTGGATCTGCGGGGCCGCATTGCCCATGGCCACCGCCAGCCCAACTTGCTCGAACATGCTGATGTCGTTGTTGTTGTCCCCAAACGCCACCACCTGCTCCATCGCAATCCCTTCGCTGGCTGCCCACTGGGCAAGCCGGTTGCCCTTGCTGCAACCGGGCTGCACCAGCTCCACCGCATAGGGGGCCGCCCAGTCGCGGGTAAAGGGCATCTGCTCGACCACCTCGCCCATAAAGGTGTGCAGGCGTGCCGGATCCTGATTGAACAGCTCCAGCTTCCAGACCGGGTTATCGAGCCAGCCTGCCAGCTCCTCGACCGGGTGGAGGGCGATCTTGAGGTGGTCCGGCTGATTGGCCGACCAGTGGCGGATGCGGGTGACATGATCTTCACAGCCGATGTAGCCAATGCCCTCGCTCAGGTGGAACAGGGCCCCCATCTGCTGCGCCTCGACCGCGGCCAGCAGCTCGGTAAGCGGGGCGGCCGCCAGCGGGTCGCCGCTGAGGATCCGGTTCTGCACCGGTTCATAGAGATAGGCGCCGTTGCTGCAGATGAGGGGGGTATCGAGGGCCAGCTCGTGGTGGAAGGGACGCGCCGTCATGTAGTGGCGCCCCGTGACCAGCAGTACCTTGATGCCGTGGGCGCGGGCCTGCGCCAGGGCTGCCCGGGTGGCCGACGAGATCTTGTGATCCCGGGTCAGCAGGGTGCCATCCATATCGAGCGCGATGGCCTTGTACTCACTCATAGCTCCTCCAGCATCGAACAAATCCGTAAAGAGCCTTACCGTCCCAGACCCGGCGCCCCGATGCAAGTCTTGCCCGCGGCCGAAGCGTCGAACTGTGATCCCTTCGTGGCTCAGGTGCAGCTTGCCAGCTGTTGACGACGGTCGGCACGGCGACGCAGCAGATAGAAACCGGCGGCACTGGCAAGGGAGCAGAGGGTGGCGAGATAGAAGGGCCACTCGGTACCGGCCAGCAGCACCAGACTGCCGAGCAGCACCGCCAGGATCTCGCTGCCCACGGCGAGGGCGCGGTAGAGCCCCATTGCCTGCCCCTGCTGCTCCGGGTGACTGCGGTTGGAGATCGCCACCGAGGTGGCCAGCTCCCCCAGACTCATGCCGATGCCAGCGGGAACGAAGGTGAGTGCCAGCCCCCACCAGTGCACGGGCAGGATAAAGAGCAGCATGCCGCTCGCCATCACCAGATGGCCGACGATGCCGAGGGAGCTGCCGCGCCAGTGACGGGCGATGCGGGAGCCGAGCCAGGAGCCCGCCATCATAGGCAAACTCACCAGCACCGCCGCTTGCGCCAGCTGGGCCGGATCCCAGGACAGCCGCTCCACCAGCCAGATATTGAAGTAGGTGAAATAGAGCTGCACGGCGCCATAGCTGATCAGGGTGAGCGCGAAGTAGGGCAGCAGGGCCGGTTGCAACAACAGCTGGCGGCTGGAGAGGGTCGCTGTCTGACGGGTGGCCGCCACCGGCGGACGATAGGGGATCAGCCAGTAGACCAGCAGCAGGTTGAGCAGGGTCATTCCTACCGCCAGCCAAGCGGCCAGACTGTAATCCCCCGAGATCACCGCGGCGTAGCCCCCGATCATCGGCCCCACTACCCAGCCCAGATTCATGCCGATATTGATCCAGGCGAAGCTGCGCGCCTTGTGCTCCTTGCCGGCGAGATCCGCCGCCATCGCCTGCACGATGGCGATGTTGCCGTTGCATAGCCCCTCCACAATCCGGCTGAGCAGCAGCAGGGGGAGGGAGCGCCAGGCGATACCGAGTGCCATCAGGGCATAGCCTGCCAGAACCCCCGCCAGCGAGAGCAACAGCAGTGGCTTGCGGCCATAGCGGTCGGAGAGGCGACCGAGCCAGGGACTGCCCACCAGCTGGAACAGCGGGTAGAGCCCCATAATGACCCCCAGCCACACCTTGCGGCTCCAGTCGGAGGCATCCGGCGTCAGCATGCCGTGGGCCGGATCCAGCAGCAAGGGTGCCAATACCGGGGAGGGGAGACTGAAGCCTGCAACTGCCAGCGTGACCGTCATGACCAGCACCCAGAGGGGATTTTTGTGCCCGTGTTTCTCCATGTCGCACCCATTAAGTAAAGTTATTGGTTTATTTATGCTGATTCATAGACGGGATTAAGTAAAGTGAATTGTTGATTTAATAAAGGGCGCTCCCCATAATGAGATCATGAACGCAAGCACCGACAAGATCCTGTTTCTGCTCAAGAGCCATGGCCCGCAGAGCGCCGCCGCGCTGGGGGAGCAGTTGCAGATGACCTCCATGGGCGCCCGCCAGCACCTGCTCGCACTGGAGCAGGAGGGGTGGGTCACATTCAGCGACGAGGCGCGCGGGCGCGGTCGTCCCGTGCGTCTGTGGCAGCTCACCGAGCAGGCCTGGCAGCGCTTCCCCGATAGCCATAGCGACCTGACCGTGCAGCTGATCGACAACGTGCGCGAGCTGTTTGGCGAGGAGGGGATGGAACGGCTGATCCTGCAGCGGGAGCTGCAGATGCTTGCCCGCTATCAGGAGGCGCTGGGGTCCCATGGCCTCTCTGGCCGGTTGGCGGCGCTCAAGGAGCTGCGCAGCCGCGAGGGCTACATGGCGGAGATCCGCCGCGAAGAGGATGGCAGCTGGCTGCTGTGGGAGAGCCACTGTCCCATCTGTGCGGCAGCGCGTACCTGCCGCGGTTTTTGTCGCAGCGAGCTGGCGCTGTTTCGCCAGCTGCTGGCGCCGGCGACGGTGGAGCGGGAGCAATATCTGCTGGAGGGGGCGCATCGCTGTCTCTATCGCATCACGCCGCCCGTGCTCTGATTTCGTCAAACGCCCAAAAACAACAAAGCAGGCGCCGGGATGCCTGCTTTGTTGCCTTCGGGGAGGGGGTTCTCTCGTTCCAGCCCGTCGTTTCCCGATAAGGTAAGACGGCTGATGGGGCTCTTGACCCGGTAAGGTCCTTCACCGCAGAGACCCGGTCAGGTATCTGCTTTGCCACCGGAAGATGTAACCATAGTATCCCTCCCGTGCCGGTGAGTGGTTGCAAAGTAACCACTTATTTCGGTTGTTTTTGCAATAGTTCACCCTTAATCTAGGAAAAGTGGATTAGTCATTGCAACGAGGAAGGGTAAATGCTGAAACTTGATCGCATAGACAGACATATTCTCGAGCTGATGCAGGAGAATGGCCGCATCAGCAATCTGGAACTGGCCGAGCTGGTCGGGCTCTCCCCGTCCCCCTGCTCCCGCCGGGTCAAGGCGCTGGAGGATGCCGGTCTCATCGACACCCACGTTACTCTGCTCAACGCCCGCCAGCTTGGCCTCACCCTCACCGCCTACATTCACATTTCCATGGACAGACATACGCCCGAGCGGTTCGAAAACTTCGACCGTGCCATCAGCGAGCTGCCCGAAGTGCTGGAGTGTGACCTCATCACCGGCAACGATGCCGACTACCAGCTCAAGGTGGTGGTGCGCGACATGGAGCACTACCAGCACTTCCTGCTGGACAAGCTGACCCATATTCCGGGGGTGACCGGAGTGCGCTCCAGCTTCGTGCTGCGCCGCATCAAGCACAAGACGGCGCTGCCGCTCAACCATCTGGGGTGAGCCCGCGCAAACCGCTCATATAAACAGAAAGAGGAGGCCAGTGGCCTCCTCTTTTGCTATTCGCTCTTGGTTATTCGGTAGTGGTTATCGGGTCTGGATTAGCTGTCGCGGTGACGGGGCGACTGCCGCTGTCAGACGCTGACCTGGCTGATGTCTTCCACCTGCAGCAGCCAGCCGCTCTGCTCCTGCTGCGGTTCGCCGCTGACCCGCAGCCGCTCGCCGGTCGGCACCCACTGCCCCTCGGGCAGGGATACCAGCAGGCTCTCGCTGCCGTTGTCGAACAGCCAGCGATCTTCGCCAAGCGATTCAATCAGATAACCTTCCATCTCCACTCTGGACTCGGCTTGCCAGGATGGCGCAACGGAATCACGGCTCTCGATGAAATCCCCCTGAACACCAAAACTGGCTAGCCCCCACAGAATGGAGAGCCCGACGATGGATGTTTGCATCTTGTCTCTCCTCTTTTGGAACTGTAGGGCCAGTATGGGAACAGAAAACTGAGCGCACCATGAACAAGGTGGCAAAGTGCTGGCGAGATCGCGAAAAAATCCGGCCAATTGGCCGGCAGTGTCATTTTATGGTGCCTGGATCACACTATTTGGCGGCTTCTTCTGCCATCCGTTCAGCTCTTGGCTTATTCGTCCACATGGCTACCCCGCGATGATCCCCACAGATCCCCTCTGCCACCACGGCGCGAACCCGGGTGCCATCTTTGCAAATGGCCTGCCAGGCGTCAGCATCATCGATGGCGAGCGAGTTGGGGGGCGGCGTGGTTTGGCAAGCCGTGAGCAGCAGGGCGCACAGGGGGAGCAATTTTTTCATGGCGGACTCCTCGGGGTAATGGGGGACTGAGAGGATTGGGATGACCTCTCCATCCGGGCTTCACTCCCCAGCATCAGTGATAACCGGTTAAGGGGCAAGGGGGGGGACCACTGACGGCCGCAGGTGCCGTGCAGCCGGGGCTTGCCCTGTGCCCTCCTTGGGCCTATGGTGAGGCCGTTTTATTGCCTGATTGAAGGAGCGTTTTCATGTCCACTCTCTATCCCCGCGTCGGGGTCGGCGTCATCCTGACCAACGCCCAAGGCCAGGTGCTGCTTGGCAAACGCAAAGGGAGCCATGCCCCCTACTGGTCGATCCCGGGTGGTCATCTGGAGTTGGGGGAGAGCTTCGAGTCGGCGGCGATCCGCGAGGTGGCCGAGGAGACCGGACTTGAGATCCACGGGCCCGAGGTGGTGGCGGTGACCAACAATCTGGAGACCTGGCGCGAGAGCGGGCTGCACTATATCTCGGTGACGCTGCATGCCAAGGCCGATGGCGAGCCGCAGCTGCTGGAGCCGGAGAAGTGCGAAGGCTGGGTCTGGTGCGATCCGCGCGCGCTGCCTGAGCCCCATTTCGACGCCAGCCGTCAGTCCATCGCCTGCTGGCTGGCGGGACGCTGCTACTTGCCGGGTTATGTGCCAATGGTGTCGGCCGAATCAGTCTGATTGTCATAAAACGATCATCGCGCTGTCATAATATCTCCTCTCCATCGGGAGAAGAGGGATGAGGGAGAAGAGCGTGGGACAGGTATTTATTCAGTTTTTATGGCTGGGATGCATCAGCTTTGGTGGTCCGGCCGCTCATATCGGCTATTTCCAGCGCACCTTCGTCCAGCGGCTCGGCTGGCTGACACAGGCCGAATTTGCCCGCTTGCTGGCGCTGTGCCAACTGCTGCCGGGGCCCGCCTCCAGCCAGCTTGGTTTCGCCATCGGTCGTCATCGCGTCGGTCTGGGCGGGGCGCTCTCAGCTTTTCTTGGCTTCACGCTGCCCTCATTTCTTCTGCTACTGGCGGCCGCGATCGGCATCGGCCAGCTGGGCAGCAATTTGTGGCTCGATGCGGCGCTGCATGGCCTCAAGCTGCTGGCGCTCATCGTGGTGGCCGATGCGGTGCTCACCATGAGTCGTCAGTTCTGTGCCACGGGAATGACCCAAGGGATCATGGTGGTGACCGCTGCCGCACTCTGGTGGCAGCCCGGTCTGCTGACTCAACTGTTGATGCTGGTGGGAGCGGCGCTGATCTGCGCCCGCAGCCAGCGCGGGGCGGGTAGTGTGCCAGCCTCCGCTGAGCTGCCTTCTGCCGTCAACAGTCAGCCTCATTGGCCGACCCTGCTGCTGTTTGGCATCCTTTTTATCGGTCTGCCGCTGCTCGGTAGTCCACTTGGTCAACTGGTTGCTGACTTCTATCGCGCCGGTAGTCTGGTGTTTGGTGGTGGCCATGTGGTGCTGCCGCTGCTGCAAGAGAGCGTGGGCCACACTCTCAACGAGCAGCAGTTTCTGACCGGTTACAGCCTGGCCCAGTTGGTGCCGGGCCCCATGTTTACCCTTGCCACCTATCTTGGCGCCCAGTTGCAGCCCGAGATGCCGATGATTGGGGCCCTGTTGGCGACCCTGGCGCTCTTTGCACCCGGCTTTCTGCTGCTCTGGGCGGTGGGCCCCTGCTGGCAACAGTGGCTGGCCCGGCCCCGTCTGGCGGGGGCTGTCACCGGCATCAATGCTGCCGTAGTGGGATTGCTGCTGGCGGCCCTCTATCAGCCGGTGTGGCAGAGCTCGGTGCTGGCGCCGACCGATCTGGCGCTGGCGGCCATCGGCTTTTATCTGCTGCGGGTGTTGAAGTTGCCGGTGCCGGCCATCGCGGCCCTGTTGGTGATGGCCGCCATCCTGCTGGCGTGAATGCGGTGAAATCCCGATAAAAAACGGCGCCTCCATAACGGAGGCGCCGTTTTTATTGCAATGGGTAAGCCGTTCAGACCTCGGGTGCGAAATCCAGACTCAGGCTGTTGACGCAGTAGCGCTGGCCGGTGTCGGTCGGTCCGTCGGGGAAGACGTGACCGAGGTGAGAGCCGCACTGGCGGCAGGTTATCTCCACCCGCTTCATGCCGTGGCTGTTGTCCTCGGTGTACTCCACCGTCCCCTCGATGGCCTTGTCGAACGAGGGCCAGCCGCAGCCGGAATCAAACTTGGCACCTGAGTGAAACAGCACGCTCTTGCAGCAGACACAGAGGTAGTCGCCGCTCTTGCGATTGTGGAGCAGGGCGCCGCTGTAGGGGCGCTCTGTGCCCTTCTCCCAACAGACGTGAAACTGCTCGGCGGTCAGTTTGCTGCGCCACTGTTCCGGATTGTTACTGCTCATACCGACTCCTTGCCATCCATACCGGAGCCCAGCATAACGGCTCCGTAAAGCTGACTCCAGCATGCCTCTTATGCTTTGCCTGTATCTGTGATCGAGGTGGCAACCATCTCCTCACCGGATGCAGGGAGAATTTCCTGCTGCGGTGGCTGGACATCCTCCGCCGTGCTGGACAATGCCACCCGCTCCAGCAGTTTGAGGGAGTGTGCCCGGCCGACTGCCACCTGCCGTTTGATGTCATCCGGCAGAAAGGGCAGCCCATCGTTGGTGGCGGTGTCGATGGTCTGGATCCACTCCAGCCCTTCCCCCGGCGGTGGCAGGCGGAACTGGATATCGTAGTCGCTGGCGTTGAACAGCACGTACCAGCGCTCGCCTACACAGTTGATCATGCCGATATCCATGGCGAACGCCTGCCCCATGGGGGCGTGCCAATCCTGATCGGTGAGCTGGTGGCCGTCCGGGTGATACCAGTTGACCTGATGGCAGCTGGACGGGGTGCCATTCCAGCTATCGTCGCTCAGTTGCAGGTTGGAGAAGACGCAGGACTCCGCCCGCAGCGCCATCATCTGCTGGGTGAAGGCGAACAGCCGTTCGTCTTCTGGCCGCCACTGCCAGTTGACCCAGCTGATCTGGTTGTCCTGGCAGTAGGCGTTGTTGTTGCCAAGCTGGCTGCGGCCCATCTCGTCGCCGGCGAGGAAGTGCGGTGTCCCTTGCGACAGCAGCAGGGTGGCAATCAGATTGCGCTTCTGCTGCTGGCGCAGGCTGTTGACCCGCGGATCCAGGGTTGGCCCCTCTACCCCGTGGTTATAGGAGAGGTTGTTGCCGTGGCCATCCCGATTGTCTTCACCATTGGCCTGATTGTGGCGCTGGTTGTAGGAGACCAGATCCTCCAGGGTGAAACCGTCGTGATAGCAGAGGTAGTTGACGCTGGTGTGGGGGGAGCGCCAGTTCTTCGGGAAAATATCCCGCGAGCCTACCAAGCGGGTGGCAAAGTCCCCCATCTTGCCCGCATCACCGCGCCAGAAGGCGCGCACCGTGTCGCGGTAGCGGTCGTTGATCTCCTGCCACTGGCTCGGAAATTGACCCAGCCGGTAGCCGAAGGGGCCGATGTCCCAGGGTTCGGCGATGAGCTTGACCTGTGACAGCACTGGGTCGGCCATCACGGCCTTGAAGAAGGCGCCCATGGGCTCGAACTCCCCCGCTTCCCGCGCCAGCGTCACCGCCAGATCGAAACGGAAGCCATCCACCTGCATCTCGGTGACCCAGTAACGCAGAGCATCGAGCACCAGCCGCAGGGTGTTGGGGTGATCCAGATTGACGCTGTTGCCACAACCGGTCACGTTGGCGTGACGGGTGTAGTCCGGGCCGTGGGGGCCCGCTTCGAAGGCGTAGTAACCGGCGTTGTCAAAGCCCTTGAACGAGAGGGTAGGGCCATCGAAGCCAGAGGCGGCAGTGTGGTTGTAGACCACATCCAGGATCACCTCGAGCCCGGCCCGGTGCAGCTCGCGCACCATGGTCTTGAACTCGGTCACCGCCTCGTCTGCCCTGGTGCTGTAACGCGGCTCCGGGGCGAAGAAGGCGATGGGGTTGTAGCCCCAGTAGTTGGTGAGTCCCAGCTGCTCCAGTCGCGGTTCCGACATGAAGGCGGCCACCGGCATCAGCTGCACCGAGGTGATGCCGAGGCTCTTCATATGCTCGATAACCAGCGGATGACTGATGCCAAGGTAGGTGCCCTGCAGCGCTTTGGGGATCCCCGGGTGCTGCTTGGTAAAGCCCTTGACGTGGGTCTCGTAGATAATTGTGCGGGCCGGGCTGATCCCGGGTTTGCCAACCCCTTGCCAGTCAAAGCTGTCATCCACTACCACCGACTTGGCAATCATACCGGCGCTGTCACCCTGATAGAGGGCTTCATCCCAGTAGGTGGGACGACTGAGCGCCCTGGCGTAGGGGTCAATCAGCAGTTTTTGCGGATCGAACAGCATCCCCTCCTGCGGGGTGCCATAGACCCGATAGCCGTAGCGCTGACCGGCCTTTACACCGCGCACGTAGCCAAAGCGATACTGGCCACGGCGGCCGGGCAACTCCAGCCGCATCAGCTCCTGCTCCTGCTCCTGCTCGTCGTACAGGCAGAGCTCCACCTTGTCCGACTGGGGGGCCCAGACGCAGAAGTGGCAACCGTTCTCGTCAAGGCGGGCCCCCAGCGGGTGGCCCACCCCTTTTTCCATTACAAGCATCAAGACTCCTGTTTGATAAACAAGGTCGCCAGCGGCGGCAGATCCAGCACTATGCTGTGTGCCATCCCCTGCCAGGGGGTCGGCTCGGCAGCGAACACCAGACCTACATCATAGTTACTGCCCCAGTAATACTCGCTGTCGGTGTTGAGCACCACCCGATAGTGGCCCGCCGCAGGGACGCCGATCCGATATTCGATACGGGGCACCGGGGTGAAGTTGCAAGCCACCACAATAGCCTGCTTGCCCTCTTTGTCCGCCCGCAGCCAAGCAAAGATACTGTTGTCTGCATCGTTGTGATCCAGCCAGCGGAAGCCGGTCTGCTCATAATCGGCCTGATACAAGGCAGGCTCATGACGGTAGAGGTGGTTGAGATCGTGGATCAGCCGCTGCTGACCGGCATGCTTGGGATATTGCAGCAGATGCCACGGCAGCTGGGCGTCGTGGTTCCACTCGTTGCTCTGGGCGATTTCGGTGCCCATGAAGTTGAGCTTCTTGCCCGGGTGGGCGTACATAAAGCCCATGTAGGCGCGCAGGTTGGCGGCTTGCTGCCACTCGTCGCCCGGCATCTTGTAGAGCATGGAGTGCTTGCCGTGTACCACCTCGTCGTGGGAGAGCGACAGGATGAAGTTCTCGTCATAGTGGTAAACCATGGAGAAGGTCATGTCGTTGTGGTGGTAGCGACGGTGGATCGGCTCTTTCTGCATATAGGTGAGGGTGTCGTGCATCCAGCCCATATTCCACTTGAAGCCAAAGCCGAGGCCGCCGAGAAAGGTGGGGCGGGAGACACCGGCAAAGGCGGTGGACTCTTCGGCGATGGTCATGGCGTGGGGATACTTGCCGTAGACCTCCTCGTTGGTCCACTTGAGCAGACTGATCGCTTCGTAGTTGTGGTTGCCGCCATCGACGTTCGGTACCCACTCACCGGCGTTGCGGGAGTAGTCCAGATAGAGCATGGAGGCGACCGCATCCACCCGCAGGCCGTCGATGTGGAACTTGTCGAGCCAGAACAGGGCGCTCGCCACCAGGAACTGGCGCACTGTGTCGCGGCCGAAGTCGTAGATGTAGGAGTTCCAGTCCGGGTGCCAGCCACGACGCGGATCTTCATATTCATAGAGCGGGGTACCGTCGAAACGGGCCAGCCCGTGGGCATCGGACGGGAAGTGGGCGGGTACCCAGTCCAGAATGATGCCGATGCCGGCCTGGTGGCACTGGTCGACGAAGTATTTGAAATCATCAGCGGTGCCGTAGCGGCTGGTGGGGGAGAACATACCCACCGGCTGGTAGCCCCAGGAGCCGCTGAAGGGGTGCTCGGAGACCGGCAGCAGCTCGATGTGGGTGTACTCCATCTCCTTGACGTAGGCGACCAGCTCCACTGCCAGCTCGCGCCAGCTCAGGCTGTCGCCGTTGGGGTGGCGCTTCCAGGAGCCGACGTGCAGCTCATAGATGGAGAGCGGCTGCTCGCGTTTGTCGTTGTGCTGGCTGGCAATCCACTCGGCATCCTGCCACTGGTACTGGGCGTGGTCATAGACCACGGAGGCGAACGACGGATACTGCTCGCAGTAGAAGCCGACCGGATCGCTCTTGTGGGGCAGCCGGTTGCCCATGGGGTCCTTGAGCTCGAACTTGTAGCGATCCCCGGCCTTGAGGCCCGGCACAAACAGCACCCAGTGACCGCAGAGGCTGCGCTGCATAGGGTGGCGGCGGCCATCCCAGAAGTTGAAATCGCCGATGAGGCTCACGGCGGTGGCGCTCGGCGCATAGACCGCAAAACGCACCCCTTCCACCTGCTGGCCAAGATGCTCCACGGTGCGCAGCTGGGCGCCAAGGGTGTGATAGAGGTTTTCCGGCTGGGCGGTCAGTTCGGCCAGGCCTGCCCAAGCGGCATCCTGAAACTGATAGGGGTCGATGACCTCGGTGGTGGCATCTTGGTAGCTGGCGATCAGCTGATAGGGGAAGGAGTTTTTGCGGCGGGTGAAAACAGTTTCAAAAAGACCCGATTCATCGGTGGGCGCCAGGGTGGCAACGACTTTGCCCGACTTGAGATCCTTGACGCGAACTTCGAGGGCATCAGGCAACCAGGCGGTCAGTTTGAGGCCGGGCCCATCCGGATTGGCCTGCAGGCCTAAGTGAGAGAAGGGATCGGAACAGCGGGCAGCAACCAAACGTTCAACGAGCATCGAGATTTCCTTTCATGACAGAGCATCCACTCCGGCCGAAGCCGGAGTGGATTTAGGTGAGAGCGCTGTGGGAGACAGCGTCTCAACGACTGGCCTCATCACGGGCTTGGCTCATCTTGCCAGCCAGTGCCTTGAGTGCCTCATTGGCAAAAATATCTTCCAGATCAGCGGAGAGCTTGCGGCGCCAGTTAGGGTATTCGTAACTGGTGCCCGGTACGTTGACCGGCTTGTCCATCTCCAGCCAATCTTCCAGCTGGGTACTGAACAGGGCGCAACTGCCGCGGGACATGTGGATCTGCAGACCGTGGTTGAGTTCGGTGTTCATGCCTACCCAGTTCACGTCATGACTGATGTTGTCAGAGATGACCTTGTGGGCATGCAAGCTGTCGAGGATCCGCTGTTTGGCCTGGTGACGATCAGCATACAGAGTCTTCAATACATCTTCATCCGGATACAGACCCAGTTGACGGCCGAGCGCCAAATCGTCGCAATGCCAGAAGCCCTTGAGGGTCGGCATGTCGTGGGTGGTCAGGGCCGACATCGCCTGCTCGGTGTAGTGCGCCGGGGAGATAAAGCCGCCATCTTCCTTGGAGCGCTCGAAGAAGAACACCTTGTAGGAGTGGACGCCGTTCTCTTTCAGGGTCACGTCGATCCCCTCCGGCACGGTGCCCAGATCCTCGCCGATCAGCAGGCACTGATTGCGGTGGGATTCGAGGGCCAGAATGCCCAGCAGATCGTTGACCGGATAGTAGATGTAGGCGCCCTTGGCGGCGGACGCTCCGGGCGGTACCCACCACAGGCGCAGCAAGGCCATCACGTGGTCGATACGCAGTGCGCCACAGGAGCGCATGTTGGCACGGAACAAGTCCACCATCGGCTGATAGGCCGCTTCAAACAGCTTGTTCGGGTTCATCGGGGGCAGGCCCCAGTTCTGACCTAGCGGGCCGAGGATATCGGGCGGCGCACCGACCGAAGCTTTCGGGCAGTAGAGATCCTGGTTGGCCCAGATCTCGGTGGAGCCTTCGGAGACGCCCACCGCCAGATCCCGGTAGATACCCATCACCATGCCGGCAGCCTTGGCACGGGCATCGGCTTGCGCCAGCTGCTCGTCGGCCAAGAACTGCAGATAGAGGTAGAAGTTGACATCTTGCGGGTGCTCGGCCATCCAGGCGGCAACGGCAGGGTTGTGGTAATCGCGCAGCTCCTGCGGCCATACCGGCCAGCCCCAGGCATTTTCGCCTTTGGCATAGAAGTGGGCCTGCAGGGCATCAAATGCTGCCTGCTGTTGCAGGCTGTCGCCACCGGCGGCCACGAAGGCATCAAAGGCGGCCTGACGCTCGGCGCCAAGGCTGGCTTCGTCGAACACCTGACGCAGCATGCCGAGTTTGGTCTGGATCACGCCGGTGTAATCGACGTTCTCTTTGGCGCGCAGATCGGCCAGATGTTGCTGAAAGGCAGGGCTTGCCACTTCCGCTTTCAGGCGATCGCTCTGCTGGAATTCGGGCACCGCTTCCACATTGATATAGGCCACGTTGAGCCAGCGACGGGAAGAGGGGCTGTAGGGACTGGCGCTCTCCGGATTGGCCGGATAGAGGGCGTGGATAGGGTTGAGGCCGACGAAGTGGGCACCCCAGGCGGCGGCTTTCTCGACCAGCTGGCCCAGATCGCTGAAATCACCGATCCCCCAGTTGTGGCGGCTGCGCAGGCAGTAGAGCTGCACGCTCGGGCCCCATACCTTGCGGCCATCGGCAATCGGCGCCTGTTTGTAACAGGCCTTGGGGGCGACGATGAGGCGCATGGCGGCCAGCGGTTCGTCATTGCCCTCTTCCAGCAACACCAGCTGGTGATAACCCAGCTCCGGGGCCATATCCAGAGTGACACGATAGGCCTGGCACTCCATCTCTTCAAATTCGGCCACGCCGACCAGCTCACCCTCGATGGGAGTGAATTGACCGGACAGCACTGCACCCTGCTCCTGCTGGAGCTGCCAGGTGAGGGCGTCGTTGACGAATTCGATGGGGAGGCGAACCTCAAGGGTAACGGCGTCGCCGGTGCGAACCACCATCACAGGATCCAGCGCCCGCAGCCAGTGCTGGCGATGCTCCTCTTCCAACTGCTGCACCAGTGCGGCCTCGTCATCGACGCGGTAGCCCATGGCGCCCAGCATGGCGGCCTTGCTCTCTTCGGATACCTGGGCCGGGTGGCCCCAGGCATCGACATACTCGCTGGCGATACCTTTTGCGGCAGCCAGCTGTTCAATCAGGGTGGTCATAGTTTGAGAATTCCCGCTGTGGATTCTATCTATACTATTTTGTTTGATTTTTATGGGGTGGTACTTGAACAGTGGCTCTTTGGCCATGCTAAACCGCGCACATTTTTACATATCTCTGTGAATGGTTGTGTGACCGAGTAGGCACTATTGTGGATATCTGCGCGATGCCACGATCTGGCACTTTTTTCGTCAAAACGTGGTAATCAGTTACATAAACAGAAAATTAATTTCACAGTTTTTCATGATATAGCGCAATTTCAGACAGAATGTTGGTTGACTCACCGGAGAGTTCTAGTAAATTTACAAGCGGAATTTTCTTTGACTACTGAACAGTTAGGTAACTAAATATGACTATCAAAGTAGGTATTAACGGTTTTGGCCGTATCGGTCGTTTCGTATTCCGTCTGGCTTGCGAGCGTGCAGACATCGAAGTTGTTGGTATCAACGATCTGATCGATGTTGACTACATGGCTTACATGCTGAAGTACGATTCAACTCACGGTCGTTTCAACGGTACCGTTGAAGTTAAAGACGGCAACCTGGTTGTAAACGGCAAAACCGTACGTGTTACCGCTGAGCGTGACCCGGCCAACCTGAAGTGGGGCGAAATCGGTGTTGACGTTGTTGCTGAAGCTACCGGTCTGTTCCTGACCGACGAGACTGCTCGTAAGCACATCGCTGCTGGTGCCAAGAAAGTTGTTCTGACTGGCCCGTCCAAAGACGCTACCCCGATGTTCGTAATGGGTGTTAACGACTCTACCTACGCTGGCCAGGACATCGTTTCCAACGCTTCCTGCACCACCAACTGCCTGGCACCGATCGCCAAGGTTCTGAACGATACCTTCGGTATCGAGTCTGGCCTGATGACCACCGTTCACGCTACCACTGCTACCCAGAAGACCGTTGATGGTCCGTCTGCCAAAGACTGGCGCGGTGGCCGCGGTGCGGCTCAGAACATCATCCCGTCCTCTACCGGTGCTGCCAAAGCTGTTGGCGTAGTTATCCCGGAACTGAAAGGCCTGCTGACCGGTATGGCTTTCCGTGTTCCGACTCCGGACGTGTCTGTTGTTGACCTGACCGTTAACCTGAAGAAAGCTGCCACCTACGCAGAAATCTGCGAAGCGATGAAAGCTGCTTCCGAAGGCGCTATGAAAGGCGTTCTGGGCTACACCGAAGACGAAGTTGTATCTACCGACTTCCTGGGTGAGCGTCAGACCTCCGTATTCGACGCCAAGGCTGGTATCCAGCTGAACGACAAATTCGTTAAAGTTGTATCCTGGTACGACAACGAAATGGGCTACTCCAGCAAAGTTCTGGACCTGATCGCTCACATCTCCAAGTAATTTGGGATGCGCAATCGCGTAGCTTGAAAAAGGCGGCCATTGGCCGCCTTTTTGTTTTTCGGTTTCCCCTGATGACAGGAGTCCACATGCAATCCATTCGTCCCCTGACAGCCAATTGCAAGCTTGCCAACAATGCGGCCGGTCTGCCGGTTCTCACCATCAACAACGACTATGCCAAGGCAGAAATCAGCCTGTTTGGCGCCCATGTGCTGAGCTATCAGCGTCATGGCGAGCCGGCCTCCATCTGGCTGAGCGACAAGGCGGTGCTGGATGGCAGCAAGCCTGTTCGCGGTGGTATCCCGATCTGCTGGCCCTGGTTTGGCCCGGCGCCCGCCCGCGTTGGTAGCGGCAAGCCCTCCCACGGTTTTGCACGCACCACCCTCTGGATGCTGGACGGGGTCTCCGATCACGCCGATGGCACGCTCGTTCATCTCTCCCTGCGTGACAGCGACGCAACCCGCGCCCTGTGGGATCACGCCTTCGAGCTGGAGCTGGATGTGCTGGTTGGCAAAGAGCTCTCGCTGGTGCTGACCACTCGCAACACCGGTAGCCAGCCGTTGGCCTATAGCGGTGCGCTGCACACCTATTTGCAGATCAGTGCGCCGGAAGCGGTGAGCGTGAGCGGTCTGGGTGAGCCCTATGCCGACAAGCTGACCGGGCAGGATGCCAAGCAGCAGGGTGCATTGACCCTGAGCGGGCCGCTGGATCGGGTCTACTGGCAGCCAGAGGCGCTGGTGAGCGTGCAGGATGGTGAGCGCGAGATCCGGGTTGTCAGTGGCAACCACGACAGCGTGGTGGTCTGGACCCCCTGGTTGGAAGGGGCCACCGCCATGGCCGACATGAGCGACGATGGCTATCGCACCATGCTCTGCGTCGAAGCAGCCATCGCTGGCGAGGCGGGTGTGACCGTTGCGCCGGATGAAGAGCATAGTCTCTCCACCGTAATCATCTGAGTTGGATGAGGTTCAGATAAATAAAGAGGGCTCCCGCGGGAGCCCTCTTTGCATCTCGTGACAGTGGCAATCAGGCGTTGCCCTGAGTCTTGAGCTTGAGTTCGGCGGCGAAATTGAGCATCCGGTCGAGGGGGAGCAAGGCTTTGACCCGCAGATCTTCGTCGACATGGATCTCGTGGCGCTCGGCACCGTCGGTGAGGGCTTCCTTGATCGCCACCAGACCGTTCATCGCCATCCAGGGGCAGTGGGCGCAGCTGCGGCAGGTAGCGCCATCGCCACCGGTCGGTGCTTCCACCATCTCTTTCTCCGGACAGGCCTGCTGCATCTTGTAGAAGATGCCCCGATCGGTCGCAACGATCAGCTTCTGCTGGGGCAGCTCCTTGGCCGCCTTGATCAGCTGGCTGGTGGAGCCCACCGCATCGGCCAGCTCGATCACCGAGGCGGGGGATTCCGGATGAACCAGCACGGCGGCGTCCGGATTCTGCTCTTTCAGCTCGCGCAGGGCACGGGCCTTGAACTCGTCGTGGACGATGCAGTGGCCCTGCCAGCGCAGCATCTGCGCCCCGGTCTTCTTCTCGATGTAGGCACCCAGATGGCGATCCGGGCCCCAGATGATCTTGTGACCCAGACTGTCGAGGTGCTCGACGATCTCCAGCGCGATGCTGGAGGTCACCACCCAGTCAGCCCGTGCTTTGACGGCGGCCGAGGTATTGGCATAGACCACCACGGTATGGTCGGGATTGGCATCGCAGAAGGCGGAGAACTGCTCGATGGGACAGCCCAGATCGAGGGAGCATTCGGCCTCCAGAGTCGGCATCAGCACCCGCTTGTGGGGGCTCAGGATCTTGGAGGTTTCCCCCATAAAGCGCACCCCGGCGACGATCAGGGTTTGCGCGGCGTGATCGCGACCAAAGCGGGCCATCTCCAGCGAGTCACCGACGAAACCGCCGGTGGCTTCGGCCAGCGCCTGGATCTCGGGATCCGTGTAGTAGTGGGCAACCAGTACCGCCTTGCGCTCCTTGAGCAGCGCCTTGATTTCTGTGGTCAAGGTCGTTCTCTGCTCGGCACTCAGGGGAAGAGGTTTGGCCGGAAAGGGGTAGTCCATCGCGACTACCGGCGGGACACTGCTCAGTGCATTGCTCATTGCGACTGTTCCATCAACGCTCGGGAAGGCAAAAATTATAACCAGAAGCCTGCCACAAACCCATCAACAAATCGGGTGAAGCGCAAGTGGGCGAATATACTCAAGTAATTCGTTGTTATTCTGCCATAAGGAGTTGTCGCATGAAGCAACGTTCCCTCAAGTTCAAGTTGTTGTGCCTTACCATGGGACTGTTTCTGCTGACCGGGCTGGCCATGACCCTGCTGCAATCGGCCTCTTTCAGCTCCCTTCGCAACATGGTGATGACCCAGACCAGCGATGCACTGGAAGAGGAGGTCTCCCGCAGCCTGCAGTATCAGGCGGAGCGCTATGCCATCCAGATTGCCTCGCTGATGCAGAACTCCTATCAGATCCCCCTGACTGTGACCGCCCAGATTGAAGCCGGGATGGCCAAGCCGGAGCTGCGTTTGTCGCGCCCCCAAGTGGAGTCTCTGCTCGGCAGCAGCCTGCAGCAGGCGAGCGGGATCAGCTCCATTTATGCCCAGTTTGAACCGGATGGCTATGATGGCGAGGATGGCAACTGGCTGGGCGGAGCCAGCCACTCGGTGACAGGCAAGGGGAGTCTGGAGGTCTATTTCACCAAGGATCAGGGAGGGGCAGTCGCTCAGCAAGCGGTGGACGCCGCTGCCAGCGAGGCCAAGTTTGATACCTCTCTCAACGAGTTCGGCATTCGCAACAGCGAGTGGTATCTCTGTGGCCGCGATACCCGCCAGCCCTGCCTGATGGAGCCCTACCTCTACGAAATCAGCCCGGGCAACAAGATGCTGATGACCAGTCTGACAGTGCCCGTGCTGCGTGACGGCAAGTTTGTCGGGCTGGCTGGGGTGGATATGAACCTGCCCATCTTCCAGCAACTGGCTGAAAACCTTGGCAAGAGCCTCTATGACAACAAGGCGGATGTGACCCTGGTCAGCAAAATGGGGCTGATTGTGGGCAGCAACCGCTATGCCGACAAGCTGGGCCGTCCACTCAAGGAGGTGGGCCTGACCCTGCCTGACGGTCAGCCGGTCAGTAGCGACAGTGACTTTATTCTTCATCAGCCCATCCGGGTTGAGGCAGCCAATACCCAGTGGTGGTTGATGATCAAGGTGCCCAAGGCGCTGGCGCTGAGCAAGGCGCACGCCATCAGCAATGAACTGGGCACCCTGCTGGTGGATGCCCAGCGGCAGCAGATCATCGCCATGGGCGGGATTACCCTGCTGGTGCTGGGGCTGCTGGTCTGGTTTATCCAGACCATCACAGCGCCACTTTCTCTTATCAGTCGCCATGTGGGCCATCTCTCCAGCAACGAGGGGGACCTGACCCAGCAGATGGAGATCGACACCCATCAGGAGCTAATCGATCTGGGTTCCCAGCTCAATGCCTTCCTCGGCAAGCTGCGGGGCATGGTGCAAATGAGCAAGGGGATCGGTCAGCAGGTCTACCAGCAGGCGCGGGAGATGAAACATACCGCCGACACCATGCGCAGTAGTCTGGACGAGCAGAATCTGGAGCTGGAGAGCGTGGTAAGCGCCATGCATCAGATGAGCACCACGGCAGTCAGCGTGGCGGGTTATGCCGAGCAGGCGGCGCAGGAGTCGGAAGCGGCGACCCACCACATCAATACCGCCCAGCAGACCCTCAGCAATGCCCGCAACGAGATCCATACTCTGGTCGGCGATATGCATGAGGCGGACAAGGCGGTGGCGCTGGTGGCCCAGCGCAGCACCAATATCAGCCGGATCCTCGATGTGATCCGCGCCATTGCCGAGCAGACCAATCTGCTGGCCCTCAACGCCGCCATCGAGGCAGCGCGGGCAGGTGATATGGGCCGCGGCTTTGCAGTGGTGGCAGACGAGGTGCGGGCGCTGGCCAACAAGACTCGTGAATCGACCGACGAGATCGGCCAGCTGATTGGTAGCCTGCAGACCGAGGTGAGCAGCAGTCAACGTCTGATGAATACCGGCATCGAGCGCTCCACCACCACGGTGCAGGGCACCGAGCAGGCGTTCGAGGCGCTCAATCGGGTGGTGGCCCAGATCCAGCAGATCCACGACCACATCAGTCAGGTCGCCACCGCCGCCGAGCAGCAGAGCGCCGTCAGTGACGATATCAACAAGAATTTGATGCGGATTGGTGATACCGCCAACGTGATTGGGCAGGAGGCCAGCTCCAGCCATCAGCTGAGCGAAGCGCTGGAGCAAGCGGCCACGGCGCTGGCCAGTCAGCTCGATCGGCTGCGTACCTGAGTGGCAGCTAGAGAGACAAAAGCCCGCGAGCGATCGCGGGCTTTTTTATCACTCGATGGCAGAGTTGCGTCAGTTGCGGGGTTCAACCAGCAGGATGTGGGAGTCGGCCCCTACCACCCTGACCTTGCTGCCTGCAGGCAGCGACTCGTCGCAGCGCACCGTCCAGACCGTGTCGTCCAGATGCACCCGACTGGTGCCCTGAGTCACATCATCCAGCAGGGTCAGCTCGCGGCCCATATAGCTCTGCATCCGCTCGTTGATGGTGCTGGCGGCATCCTGACCCGAGTTGTCGCGCTGGTGCTGCCAGCGCCACCAGGCCCAGGTGGTGAGCAGGGATTGCACCGCAAACAGCAGCAACTGCGCCTGCCAGCCAAAGGGCCAGATCAGCAGCAGTAGCCCCACTTCCAGCGCGGCGATGCCGGTCCAGAGCAAAAAGCCCACCGAGCCGAGCACCTCGATGGCCAGCAGAATGAAGCCGAGCCCCAGCCAGTGCCAGTGGGTCAGCCCCTCTAACAGGGCTGTCATGACTTGCTGCCCTTGCCATCTTTGTTGAACAGCTCGGCCATACCAGCCACCGAGCCAATCAGGCTGCCCGCTTCCAGCGGCATCATGATGATCTTGCTGTTGGGGCCTTCACCGATGCGGGCCAGTGCCTCGGTATATTTCTGAGCCACGAAGTAGTTGATGGCCTGCAGGTCTCCTTCCGCAATTGCCTGGGAAACCATGTGGGTCGCCTTGGCTTCCGCCTCGGCAGCCCGCTCTCGCGCTTCGGCGGCGAGGAAGGCGGCCTGACGCTCACCTTCGGCTTTGAGGATCTGGGACTGTTTCTCCCCTTCCGCTTTCAGGATCTTGGACTGGCGCACCCCTTCGGCTTCCAGCACCTCGGCCCGTTTTTGGCGCTCGGCCTTCATCTGGGCGTTCATCGCCTCGACCAGTGCCAGCGGCGGGCGCACATCTTTAATCTCGATGCGGGTCACCTTGATGCCCCAGGGGGCGGTGGCGGCATCCATGGTGCGCAACAGCTTCTCGTTGATGGTGTCGCGCTGGGAGAGCATCTCATCCAGCTCCATGGCGCCGAGCACGGTGCGCATATTGGTCATGGTGAGATTGCGGATAGCGCTGGTGAGATCGTTGACCTCGTAACCCGCTTTGCGGGCATCCACCACCTGCACAAAGCTGATGGCGTCGATGGTGACGTTGGCGTTATCGCGGGAGATCACCTCTTGTGCCGGGATATCCAGCACCTGCTCCATCATGATGATCTTGTGGCCGACCCGATCCACGTAGGGGATTAGCAGGTTGAGACCCGGGGTCAGGGTGCGGGTGTAGCGGCCGAAGCGCTCCACCGTCCAGTTGTAGCCTTGGGGCACGATCTTGATGCCCGCACTCAGTGTGGCGAGCACCAGGAACACGAAAATCCCTAGCACAATCAATGATTCATTCATCATTTAGCTCCTTATGAAACACAGTCCCTAGCCTATGGTCTGGCGTCAGGTACCACAAGTGACTTTGTACGCCTTTGTCATGAATCGGCTTTGCTAATTACCAAAACGCATTAAAAAGCATTTTTTATTATTTTGAGGGATAAGCTGCCCTGCCTATAGTCGCCCCATATTAGTCGTGTTCCGAGGGATGGGCCGAAATGGATTATTTACCTATGTTTGCCAAGTTGGAAGGCCGCCCGGTACTGCTGGTGGGCGGGGGTGAGGTTGCCCTGCGCAAGGCGCGCCTGCTGCTGGCGGCCGGTGCCCGGCTGACCCTGGTCTCCCCGGAGCTTGAACCGGAATTTGCGGAATTCACCGGTCGTTTCACCCATCTGGCCGAGCGCTTCACCCCGGCCCATCTGGCCGGCCAGATTTTGGTGGTGGCGGCGACTGACAACCTCGAAGTCAACGCACTGGTTTATCAGAGTGCCAACCAGCTGGGTCTGTTCGTCAATGTGGTGGATGACCCCAAACGCTCCAGCTTTATCTTCCCCTCGATCATCGATCGCTCGCCGCTGATGGTGGCGGTCTCCAGCGGCGGCAAGGCACCGGTGCTGGTGCGCCTGTTGCGTGAACGGCTGGAGAGCCTGCTGCCGCGCCATCTTGGCGGGCTGACCGAGCTCTCCGGCCGGGTGCGTGACAAGGCCAAGCGGGTGCTCTCCTCGATTTCCGATCGCCGCCGCTTCTGGGAGCGGGCTTTTGCCTCCAACACCCTCGCCAGCCTGATTGAAAAAGAGGATTGGCAAGGGGCCGAGCAGTGGCTGAGCGATGGCCTAGACCAAGCGAAAAGCGAAGTGGGCGAGGTGGTCTTGGTCGGCGCGGGCCCTGGCGATCCGGGCCTCTTGACCCTCAAGGCGCTGCAACAGATTCAACAGGCTGAAGTGGTGCTCTACGACCAGCTGGTCTCGCCTGAGATCCTCGAACTGGTGCGCCGCGACGCCACTCTGGTGTCGGTCGGCAAGAAGGCGGGCGCCCACAGCGTGCCGCAGGAGGAGACCAATCGCCTGCTGGTGGAATACGCCAAGGCGGGCAACCGGGTGGTGCGGCTGAAAGGGGGCGATCCCTTCATGTTTGGCCGGGGTGGCGAGGAGCTGGAAGTGCTGGCCGATGAAGGCATCCCCTTCTCGGTGGTGCCCGGCATCACGGCCGCCGCCGGTGCCACCGCCTATGCCGGTATTCCGCTGACTCACCGTGATTACGCTCAGAGCGCCGTCTTTATTACCGGCCACTGCCAGAAAGAGGGCAAGGAGCCCGACTGGCAGCAGCTCGCCGCCACCAGTCAGACTCTGGTCATCTACATGGGGCTGATGCGCTCCGAGCATATCCAGCAGCAGTTGGTGGATCACGGCCGAAGCCAAGCCACCCCCATCGCCATCATCGAGCGCGGCACCACATCCCGTCAGCGGGTGCTGACTGGCACGCTGGCCGACTTGGCGGAGCTGGCCAAACAGGCGGTAAGCCCGTCGCTTATCGTCATCGGCGAAGTGGTTGCCCTGCGCGAGCGGCTCGCCTGGTTTGGAGAAAAGAGCGGAGAAAAAAGCGGCGAGCCGTTGCGCACTAACCCGGATCTCGATGGCTGCGACCTCAAGCTGGTGCAACTGGCCTGACCCGGAAAGAGATATTTGATGCGGTTGCCAGCGCGGCCGCGCACTGAACCACCCAGCGCCCCGAGCAGGCGCATAAGCAATGACCCGAGGACCAACATGGACCGTGAAAGATTGACCCACTTGCAGCAGTTGGAAGCCGAGAGCATCCATATCATCCGCGAGGTGGCTGCCGAATTTGAAAACCCGGTGATGATGTACTCCATCGGCAAGGACTCCTCCGTCATGCTGCATCTGGCCCGCAAGGCCTTCTATCCGGGCAAGATCCCGTTCCCCTTGCTCCACGTCGACACCGACTGGAAGTTCAAGGAGATGATCACCTTCCGCGACGAGACCGCCAAAAAGTACGGGCTGGATCTCATCGTCCACAAGAACCCGGATGGCCTCGCCATGGGCATCAACCCCTTCGTGCACGGCAGCGGCAAGCACACCGACATCATGAAGACCGAGGGGCTCAAGCAGGCGCTCAACAAATACGGCTTTGACGCCGCCTTCGGTGGCGCGCGCCGGGACGAGGAGAAGTCCCGCGCCAAGGAGCGGGTCTACTCCTTCCGTGACAAGTCTCACCGCTGGGATCCGAAGAACCAGCGCCCGGAGCTGTGGCGTGTTTACAACAGCCAGGTCAACAAGGGGGAGAGCATCCGGGTGTTCCCGCTCTCCAACTGGACCGAGCTGGATATCTGGCAATACATCTATCTGGAGAACATCGACATAGTGCCGCTCTACTTCGCGGCCATGCGTCCGGTGGTGGAGCGCAACGGCATCAAGATCATGGTGGATGACGAGCGCATGCCGCTGACCGCCGAGGATGAGGTGAAGCAGGAGCTGGTGCGCTTCCGCACCCTCGGCTGCTACCCGCTGACCGGGGCCATCGAATCCGATGCCACCACCTTGCCGGAAATTATTGAAGAGATGCTGCTCACCACCTCGAGCGAGCGGCAAGGGCGGCTGATTGACCACGATCAGGCCGGCTCCATGGAGCAGAAGAAGCGTCAGGGATATTTCTAAGGAGTCGTCAGCATGAACAGCCATATTCAGACCGCCATCACCGAACAGGGCATCGAAGCCTATCTGCACGCCCAGCAGCACAAGAGTCTGCTGCGTTTTCTCACCTGCGGCAGCGTGGATGACGGCAAGAGCACCCTTATCGGTCGCCTGCTGCACGACTCCCAGCAGATCTATGAAGATCAGCTCAAAGCGCTGGAGTCCGACAGCCAGAAGCTCGGCACCACCGGCGAGAAGCTGGACCTGGCACTGCTGGTAGACGGCCTGCAGGCAGAGCGCGAGCAGGGCATCACCATCGACGTGGCCTACCGCTATTTCTCCACCGCCAAGCGCAAATTTATCATCTCGGATACCCCGGGCCACGAGCAGTACACCCGCAACATGGCCACCGGCGCCTCCACCTGCGATCTGGCCATCATCCTGATAGACGCCCGCAAAGGGGTGCTGGATCAGACCCGCCGCCACAGCTTTATCGCGAGCCTGCTTGGCATCAAGCAGTTCGTGGTAGCGGTCAACAAGATGGATCTGGTGGAGTTCAGTCAGGAGGTGTTCGAGCGCATCAGTGCCGACTACCGCGAGTTCGCCAAAAAGCTCAGCGTCGACATCATCCATATCGTGCCGGTCTCGGCGCTGGATGGTGACAACGTGGTCAACCAGAGCGACAAGCTGGCCTGGTACGAAGGCGAAACCCTGCTTGCCCTGCTGGAGTCGGCAGAAGTGGAGCGCGAGTTGGAGCGCCATCCGGTGCGCCTGCCGGTGCAGTATGTGAACCGCCCGAACCTCGATTTTCGCGGCTTCGCGGGGACGCTCGCCTCCGGCATTCTGCGGGTGGGCGACAAGCTGGCGGTGCTGCCGTCGGGCAAGGAGAGCACAGTGACCCGCATCGTCACCTTCGACGGCGATCTGGAGTACGCCCTGCCGGGTCAGGCCATCACGGTCACCTTCGCCGACGAAATCGACATCAGCCGCGGCGACCTGCTGGTGGATGCGGCCAAGCGGCCGCAAGTGACCCAGAATGTGCTGTCCCATATCGTCTGGATGGGGGAAGAGTCCCTGCAACCGGGCCGGGTCTACGACGTCAAACTGGCCACCAAGAAGAGTCGCGGTCAGGTGGAGGCCATCCGCCACCGCATCGAGATCAACAAGCTGGACGAACTGCCCGCGAGCGAGCTCAAGCTCAACGAGATCGGCCTGTGCGAGCTGAGCCTCACCGACCCGGTGGCGTTCGACCCGTATCAGGAGATCCGCGACACCGGCAGCTTTATCCTGATCGACCGGCTGAGCAACGTCACCGTCGGTGCCGGCATGATAGTGGAAGGCTTGGCGGCCAAAGCGGTAAAAGGGCACTACAGCGAGTTCGAAATCGAGCTCAACGCCCTGGTGCGTAAGCACTTCCCGCACTGGCAAGCCCTTGCCATCGGTAACGACACAAGCAAGGAGTAAGCCCATGACCTGGCAACAATTCCTGGTGCTGGGTCTGCTGGCTGCTCTCGTGGCCCTGCTGATCCAGGGCAAACTCCGCCCGGCGCTGCTCTTCTCGGGCGCCGTGCTCATCACCTACCTGAGCGGGCTGGCGGATATCAATGCCGTGGTGGCGGGCTACACCAACAGTGCCCTGCTGACGCTGGTGCTGTTGCTGCTGGTGTCGCTGGCGGTGGAGAAGACCCGCATCATGAGCTGGTTCGCCAATCTGGTGGGCACGGGTTCATTCAACAAGGTGCTGGTGAAGGTGTGGTTCTCCACCGCCTTCCTGTCGGCCTTCGTCAACAACACTGCCGTGGTGGCCTCTATGCTGGGCGCGGTCAAACGCAACCCCAACCATGCGCCGTCGCGGCTGCTGCTGCCCATGTGCTTCGCGGCCACCTTTGGCGGGGTGCTGACCCTGATCGGCACCTCCACCAACCTTATCGTCAACAGCTTCCTCATCAAGATGGGGGCGCCGCCGCTCGGCATGTTCGACTTCTTTATGGTGGGGGCGGGCACCCTGCTGACCGGTCTGGTGGCCGTGCTGCTGTTTGCCCGTCACCTGCCGGAGCAGGATACCGAGATGAGCCGCGAATCCGGCTACTTTCTCGAAGCCAAGGTGGGCGCCGGTTCGCCGCTGGCGGGGCGCAGCGTCAAGGAGAACGGCCTGCGCAGCCTGAAAAGTCTCTATCTGGCGGAGATCATTCGCGGCGATCAGGTGATCTGCCCGGTGCAGCCGGAACACGAGCTGCACGAAGGGGACGTGCTGCTGTTTTGCGGCGATGTGGAGAGCGTCGGCGTGTTGCAGGAGATGAAGGGGCTGGATCTCTACGGCCAGCACCGCCTCAACGGCCAGCATCTGGTGGAGGTGATCGTCAGCCACAGCTCGCGGCTGGTGGGTCAGACCATCAAGGATGCCGAGTTTCGCACCCACTTCGATGCGGTGGTGCTGGCGGTGCGCCGCGGCGAAACCCAGCTTACCGGTGGCCTCGGCCAGATTGAGCTGCATGCCGGTGATACCCTGCTGCTTGCCCCCGGCCCCCAGTTTGCCCGCAACAAGTCGCTGGGGCGGGAGTTTGTGGTGGTGAGCGGGCTGGAAGCCTCCACCCGCCTCGATGGCAAACGCAGCGCCGCCGTGGTGCTGGGATTTCTCGGGGTGCTGGCGCTCTCGGTATTCGATCTGGTGCCGCTGTTCAAGGGCTTGCTGCTGATGTTGGTGGCGCTGCTGCTCACCCGCATTCTGACCCTGGACGAGATCCGCCGCCGCTTTCCGCTGGATATCTGGCTGGTGGTGGGCGGGGCGCTCGCCATCGCCGATCAGCTCGAAAAGAGCGGACTGGCCAAGCTTATCGCCGACTGGCTGATGGGAGAGTTCAACGGTGCCAGCCCCATCATCGCCTTTATCGGTATCTATGTGTTTACGCTGGTGTTGACCGAGCTGATGAGCAACAACGCTGCCGCTGCGCTGGCCTTCCCCATGGGTTACCAGCTGGCGCTCAGCATGGATGTCTCGACCATGCCGTTTATTCTGGCGGTGCTGTTCGGGGCCAGCTCCAGCTTTATCCTGCCCTACGGCTACCAGACCAACCTGATGGTCTATGCCGCGGGCAACTACAAGATGCCGGACTACCTCAAGCTGGCGCTGCCGGTCTCGCTGGCCTATAGCCTCGGGGTGATTGTGATGGTGCCCCTGCTGTTTCCGTTTTAAGGCGTGAGCGCCAATCAAGGAGTGTTGGATGAGCAATATCGTGTGGCATGCCCATGCCGTCGACAAACAGAGCCGGGCCGAGCTTAAAGGGCAAAAGCCGCTGGTGATCTGGTTTACCGGGCTGTCGGGGGCGGGCAAATCGACCCTGGCGGGGGCGCTGGAGCAGGCGCTGGCGGCACAAGGCAAGCACACTTATCTGCTCGATGGGGACAATGTGCGCCACGGCCTCTGCGGCGATCTCGGTTTCGATGATGCTGCGCGGCAGGAGAATATCCGCCGGGTCGGCGAGGTGGCAAAACTGATGGTGGATGCGGGCCTTATCGTGCTCACCGCCTTTATCTCGCCGTTTCGTGCCGAGCGGGCGCTGGTGCGCAGCCTCTTGGGCGAGGGGGAGTTTGTCGAGGTCTTTGTCGATGCGCCGCTATCCGTCTGTGAAGAGCGTGACCCCAAGGGGCTCTATAAAAAGGCGCGGGCAGGGGAAATTACGAATTTTACCGGTATCGACTCCGCCTACGAGGCGCCCGAACAGCCGGAAATCCATCTGCTTAACGCCGGTAAACCGGTGGAAGTGCTAGTGGATGAATTGATTACTGCTTTAAGGTTACGGGGGGTGATCGACTGAGTGTATGGAGATGGTATTCACCTGACAGTTGCCCACAAAAGGGAGTGGTCATACGGCTTCAAACCGGATAACAAAACGGTACCCCTACCGTGTTATCTGGAGTCACCGTATGACCACCAACGAGAAAGTAGCACGTCGCAAACTCAGCCTGCTAGAGCTCGCCAAAGAGCTCAATAACGTCAGTAAAGCCTGCAAGCTCATTGGCTACAGCCGCCAGCAGTTCTACGAAATTCGCCGTAATTACCAGACCTATGGCGCCGAGGGCTTGCTCGACAAATTGCCGGGCTGTAAAGGGGCTCATCCCAATCGGGTTGCGCCCGAGATTGAACAGGCCATCCTCGATTACTCCCTCACCAGACCAACTCAAGGCCCGCTGCGGGTCGCGCAAGAACTGGCTCTGCAAGGCATCAATGTCAGTGCGGGCGGTGTGCGTGGCGTGTGGCAACGGCACGACTTGCTCTCTAAACACGACCGCTTGCTGCGCCTTGAGAAAACTCACCGTGAGCAGACCATTGAGCTCAATGACGAGCAAATTCGCCTGTTAGAACGATTCAGTCCCGAGTTCCGAGAACGCCAGATTGAGGTTCATTACACCGGAGAACTGGTGGCGGTCGACACCTTCTTCGTCGGCGCGCTCAAGGGGGTTGGCAAGGTGTATCTACAAACCGTGCTGGACTGCTACAGTCGCCACGCCTGGGGACGGCTCTACACCAGCAAGCTGCCGGTGACCTCGGTTCATGTGCTCAATGAAACGGTGCTGCCGTTTTTCGAGGCCCACGAGGCGCGGGTCTATACCATCCTGTCGGACAACGGGCGCGAGTTCTGTGGGCGCCCAGACCACCATCCCTACGAGCTGTTCCTGCAACTGGAGGGGATTGAGCACCGAACCACCAAGGTGCGCAGGCCGCAGAGCAACGGCTTTATCGAGCGGCTGCATCGAACCTTGCTGGATGAACACTTCCGCATCAAGGGGAGGACGACCTGGTATGAGTCGGTAGAGCAGATGCAGACAGACCTGGATAGCTATCTGGTGCACTACAACACCCAGCGGCCACATCAGGGCAGGATGATGGAGGGTCAAACCCCCTACAGCATGTTCAAGAAGGGTCTGAAATTGATACCGAAGGAAGTGCGCTCTAAAGTAGCGTAAACAAGACACCGGTTTGAGGCCGGTGTCAGGTGATAACTAGATCTGTACA
>NZ_JBFODO010000016.1:0-131841 GCF_040908365.1 Aeromonas sp. R2-4 | reverse complement strand
CCACTTCGCGCTTGGCGGGTTACTATCTCGCTCTCGTTTCGATCAAGGGTTTCACCTGTCTCATGCCGATGGATCTCTCTGGCCTGCTGCGCCGACTGCTGATTGATAGTCACATCGATTTTGCTTCGCTCAAGGGTGGTGCCTAGCATGCCCATGGAATTCTCCGGTTTGTTACGCCGACTGCTGACCGATAGTCACATCTACTTCGCCCTCAAGGTGCTGCTGGCCATTCTCGGTCTGCTCGCCTTCACCCTGGCCACCGGCAATATCCAGCTCACCGTGCTGCTCTCCCTCGGGGTAGTGGCGGGCGCCATCGCCGAAACCGACGACAGCCTGTGGGGACGGCTCAAAAACCTCGCCATGACGCTCATCTGCTTCATGTTTGCGTCCCTGTGCGTGCAGTATCTCTACCCCACCCCCTGGCTGTTTGCCATTGGGCTCGCAAGCTCCACCTTTATCTTCGTGATGGTGGGGGCGCTCGGCGCCCGCTATGCCACCATCAGCTTCGGCTCGCTGCTGATCGCCATCTACACCATGCTGGGTGCCGCCAAGGCGCCGGATCTCTTCTACCAGCCGCTGGCCCTCGGCGCTGGCGCCCTCTGGTACGGGCTGGTCTCGTTTATCTGGCTCTGGCTGCTGCCCTACAAGACCCTGCACGAACAGCTGGCCCAGAGCTACTTCGCCCTTGGCCGCTACCTGCTGGAAAAGTCCCGCTTCTTCCCGGCGGACGAGCACGGCGCCCAGGCCATTCGCCACAATCTGGCCCAGCTCAACATCAATCTGGTGAGCGCGCTGACCCTCACCAAATCGGCCCTCAATGCCCGCCTGAGCCGCCGCCATCCGGCGAGCCCCGAGCTTGCCAGCCTGCTGCGCCTCTATCTGCTGGCGCTGGAAATTCACGAGCGTGCCACCTCCAGCCACTACCCCTACAGCCGACTGGAAGCGGAGCTCAAGCAGGGCATAGTACTGGAAGGATTTCAGGAGGTGTTCCTGCAGCTCTCCGAGGCATGCCAGCGGCTCGGTTACGCCATTCTGGTGCACAAGCCCTACGCCCATAACAAACGCATCCACTGGACGCTGGAGGCCCTCGGCGATCAGCTGGAGTTCACCAATCTCAAGCAGCACTACCCGAAAACCCTGCTGACGCCGATGAAGTTCCTGCGCCGCAATCTGGCCAGCATCAACCAGCTGCTGGGCAGCGCCGAAGTGCTGCAAAACCCCGAGCAACCAGAGCAGGAGCTGCCCGCGCTGGCCAAGCCGCCCCGCCTGCCGCTGCTGGCCCAGCTCAAGCAGCATCTCACCTTGCACTCCATGGTGTTTCGCCACGCGCTGCGTTTGTCACTCGGGCTGGTGATCGGCTACGGCATACTGCAAGCCTTTGATCTGGAAAAGGGCTACTGGATTTTGCTGACCGTACTGTTTGTCTGCCAGCCCAGCTACAGCGCCACCCGCCGCCGACTGGTGCAGCGGATGCTCGGCACCTTCGCCGGTATTCTGGTGGGTATTCCGGTGCTCTGGCTATTCCCCGAGCTACACGTCCAGCTGGTGGTGATGGGTCTGGCCGCCTTCCTGTTTTTCACCCAGGCGCGCAACAACTACAGCGCCGCGGTCTGCTTTATCACCCTCTACGTGCTGATGGCGTTCAACCTGCTCGATGGCATCGGCTTTGCCATTCTGGGGCCGCGGCTGCTCGATACCCTGCTCGGCTGCCTGATCTCCTACGGGCTGGTGGCCTGGCTCTGGCCGGACTGGCAGTACAAGCGGCTGCCGACCCTGATCGCCAATTCGCTCTCGGCCAACGCCCGCTACCTCTCGGCAGTGCTGGCGAGCCTCAAGCAGCAGCGCGATGAGTCCATCGACTATCGGGTGGCGCGCAAGAGCGCCCATCTGGCGGACAGCGAACTGGCCACCGCCTGGCAGAGCATGCTGGTGGAGCCGCAAAAGCGCCGCCGCTTCCTCGATCTCTGCTTTACCCTCACCTGGCGCAACCACGCCCTGCTCTCCTACATCTCGGCGCTGGGGGCTCATCGCGACAAACTGGAGGCCATCAGCGGGCTGGATGAGGTGCGCCACCACATCTGCCACACCCTTGAGCAGGCCGCCGGTCATCTGGCGGGCAACCCCTCCAGCTCCATCGGTGGTCAGAGCCCCCTTCTTTGCACGGACAGCAGCCCGGACAGCAGCGAGGAGCAGCTGATGCTGACCCAGCAGCTCAACCTGATCAGCGAGCTGGCGGATCAGCTGCTGCATCTGGCCAACGAGAGCCGGTTGCTCACCGGGGATCAAGGCGCTACCATGCCCGCCCAATCCTGATAGCCCCATTAGCGAGGAGCCCTCATGTCTGCGTCCGAAAAACATCAGCTGGAATTCAACGGCCAACTCATCGAGACCGATGCCAAGGGCTATCTGCTCAACAGCAACGACTGGAGCGAGGAGCTGGCGCTGGTGCTGGCCGCGCAGGAGGGGATCGAGCTGGAGGAGCCGCACTGGGAAGTAGTGCGCTTTGTGCGCGCCTTCTATCTGGAGTTCAACACCTCCCCCGCCATCCGCGCACTGGTCAAGGCGATGGAGAAGCAGTACGGCCCCGAGAAGGGCAACAGCCGCTATCTCTACAAGCTGTTCCCGGAAGGGCCTGCCAAGCAGGCGACCAAGATTGGCGGCCTGCCCAAACCGGTGAAGTGCATCTGATCCCATGCATCTCATCCCATAACAACGGGGGCCGCAACTGCGGCCCCCGTTGTGTTTGGTGCGCAACCTTCGCGCACCTCGTATTCATATCCCCCCGGCTTCCAACCAGCCTTATTCCCGCTGGTCAGCCAGCGCCACCAGCTGCTCCGCCAGCCGATGACCGTGCAGGTAGGAGGTAATCAGCTCGCTATCTGCCTTGCCCGATTCAATCTGCTGATACCAGTGTTCCAGCATGGCGGCAAAGCCGCGCTGGGCCAGCACCGGCTGCCAGTCGTTGGGGGCAAGCATCTGCGCCTGCTTGTCGCGGGCGATGCTGCCGCGGGTGCAGTTCTCAAGGTGCAGGGAGAGGTTGTCGCCATAGGCATCGATGCGCTCCTCGGTGATCCCGGCGCTGCGGTTCATGCTGCCGCTGATGGCGCGATCGCCGCTCTGCCAGCTGACGCTCACCCCGGCCAACAGGCTGTTGTCCTTCGCATCCGGTCGCAATACCGCATGAAAGTCGCCGTCCGGCACGCCGCCATAGAAGCAGAGGCTGTCGAGCACATGGATAAAGTCGTCGAACATAAAATCCCGCGCCTTGCCCGGCAGGGCGAAGCGGTGCTTTTGCCAGTTAAGCTCGGTGAGCGGCCGGGCGCGGGCCTCGGCCATGGCAGGCAGATAGCGGCGGTTAAAGCCGGTAAAGAGGGCGCAATCTTGCGCGATGGCGAGGTTGGCCAGCGCTTCTGCCTCGGCCAGATTGTCGCACAGGGGCTTGTCGACAAAGGTGGGGATACCCGCACGCAGGCACTGCTCGGCCAGCTCGCGGTGAACGGCGGTGGCGGCGTGGATCATCACGGCATCGGGGCGGCTGGCCAGCATGGCCGCCACATCGGTAAAGCACTCGGCGACCCGATACTGGCGGGCCAGCTTCTCCAGCACCGCTGGATTGCGGGTGCAGAGCAGCGGGGTGACCCGCTCGTCGCTCGTCAGCAGCGGCAGATAGGCTTTCTGGGCGATATCCCCCAGACCAATCATGGCAATGCGCATCTCAACTCCTTTTCACTCGATAACGGGACAAGCGGATAACTGCCCGCACCATCGCAGGATTTCTCCCGCAGATCCAGCCTGCCGTTAGCGCACTGGCTGGCGTGTGCAGCTCTGTGCAAACGGTGGCGTTATCCGGGCATGGCAAGATCGCTGACCGACTTGATCACCTCGGCCAGCCACTCGATGGCGAGATTGCCCTGGCTTTTGCGGTGTCTGCCGACCACCACCTCGAACGGCTGCGGCGCCCCGGCCAGCTCCAGCACGCGAAAATCGCCGAGGGCGGCGATGGCCGATGGAATGCAGGCCGCCACGTCATTGACCGACATAAAGGCTTGCAGCGAGGTGTAACAGGGGAGCGTCGCCACCGCCGCGCTGGCGACCTGCTGCGGGTTCATCTGCCCTTCGAAATTGCCGACGCTGTTGGCGAACTGCACAAAGGGGATGGCCGCCATATCCTGCGGGGCCTTGTCCGGCAGATATCGGGAGTCGCGGCGCAGCACGCAGCAGTAGTGATCCCGGCGCAGGGTGGCGCGCAGCAACCCCGGGTCGAGATAGGCATCAAAACCAATCACCAGATCGACCTCGCCGCTGGCCAGCGCCTCCAGATGCTGCTCGGCCTGAAAGTCCACCACATCGAGCCGGATGGAGGGCGCCTGACTGCGCAGGGCGCTCGCCAACCTTGGGATAATGGCGAGCTGGGCATATTCGTTCGCCATCACCCTGAAGGTGCGCTGGCTGCTGGCGGGGTCGAAGGGGGCAGCCACAAAGACCCCGTCGATATCGGCCAGGATCTGCTCGAACTTGTCAGCCAGCTCGCAGGCGTAGTCGGTCGGCTGCAACCCGGCGCTTTGGCGGATAAAGAGCTCGGCGGGAAAGAGATCGCGCAGCTTTTTCAGATGGCTGCTCACCCCCTGTTGGGAGATCTCCAGCAGCTCGGCCACCCGCGACACACTCTTGTATCTCACCAGCAGCACCAGCACCCGCATCTGCCTGATATCGATCTTCTCCACCCTCACCTCACTAATTTCAGTTGTATCACATACAAACCACCCATGATTTACATTGTATCAGTGGCTCTCTAACCTTGCAGCTCTTCCAGCAAAGCGAGGTTAACGATGAAAACTGTCATTCTGATTGGTGCTCAGGGGAAAATGGGGCAAGCCGCCCTCAGTGGTCTGGGCAAGCACAAAGTCATTACCGCCAGCCGCTCCGGCGAGGGGTGTGATTTTCAGGTGGATATCACCAGCCGAGAGTCCATCGAACGGCTCTACCAAAACGTGGGATCCTTCGATGCGGTGGTCAATACCGCAGGATTTTGCGAATACGCCCCCTTTGGCGAGATGAGCGACGAGCAGTGGCAAACCACCATCCAGAGCAAGCTGATGGGGCAGATAAATCTGGTCAATATCGGCCTCAACTACATCAATCAGGGGGGCTCCTTCACCCTGATCTCCGGCATCCTCAATATCAAGCCGCTCCCGCTGGCCATTGCCGATGCCACCACCAGCGGCGCCATCGATACCTTTGTCCAGTGCGTGGCCCACGAGCTGCCCCGTGGCATTCGCATCAATGTGGTCAACCCGACCGTACTGGAAGAGGCGTGGGACGTATATGGCGAGATGATGCCGGGCTTCCAGCCGGTGCCGGGCGCCTTGGTCGGCAAGGCGTTTGAGCGCTCCGTCGATGGCTTTATTAGCGGCCAGGTGCTCTATGTCGATGCCTGATCAGGTTCAGGTGTGACCCCACTGCCTTTGTAATTCCTTGTCGATGTTTTTCCTCTTCCCCGAAAGCTCTGCTCTCGGGGCTTTTTCTATGACGGGGGGCAGAACAGCAGCAGAACGGGTTTCGTATTGAGCCCATTTTGGCTACCATGCCGCACTTCACGAAGCGACAAGGGCAAGGACGCGATGAGCAACAATACACTGCAATCCCTCTTTCACTACAAACGCTGGGCCGATGGCGAACTGCTGGATGCGATCGCCACACTCGATGCGCAGCAATATGGCGAGGCCCACCACACCTGCCTCAGGATCTTCAACCATATCCATGTGGTCGATACCATCTTCCAGGCCAATCTGCTGGGGGAACGCCACGGCTTTACCGCCACCAATACGCCGGAGACACCGACCCTCAGCGCCCTGCGCAGCGCAGTCACCGAGCTGGATAACTGGCTGGTGGATTACGTCACGTCGCTGAGCCCGCAAGAGGAGGCAACCCCGCTCTCGTTTCGCTTTGTCGATGGTGACAAGGGGCAGATGAGCCGCGATGAAATGCTGCTCCATCTGGTAACTCATGGCGGCTATCACAGGGGAGCCATCGGGCGGATTCTGGTGCAGTGTGGCATCACGCCGCCGCGCGATACCCTGACCACCTTTTTGCATCGCAGCGAGCCCAGGCGGCGGGGTGATGCGCCTCTGGCAGAGGGCGGGGCCCGCCCATGATACGCGCCTATCTGCGGCTCACACCGCTGCTGCTGATTTGGCTGCTAAGCGGCTGCGCCGCCGCCATCGATCACTACGCGGGGCGCTTTCGCAACACCCTGGTATCGGGGGAAACCCGCGCGACCATTCGCGCCGAGCTGGGCGAGCCCCAGCGTTGCCAGCAGGCCGCCTTTCTGACCGAGGATAAGGTGCAGGGCTGTGATCGTTTTACCGTGCTCGGCAAGATCCACAAGCACGCTGACGGCAATGGCCAGGCCACGGCGAGCGCCGTGACATTGGGGCTGGGGGAGCTGATCCTTGTGCCGATGACAGTAGCCGGGGTCGCGGCGGACTACACCCAGCGCCACACCATTACCGTCTATTACGATCGGGACGATCACTACCTGTTTCACACCCTGCAGAACGCCAAGGGACAGGAGGTAAGACAATAAGCCCCCATCCCAACAGTGCTCACTGACCACTCTGCCGTGACCGGCGCAGTGGTTGGTTGAGCCTCTATTGCCCTCCCTATAACCATCCTCTCTCCCCTCCCCTTGCTTACTGCTTTATCAGAAGTCATCAGCCTGTCATCTGGCTGACATCCCGCGGTCATTTTCAAGCTATAGAGTTTTTCACTTATTTTTCATATGGATAGATAAGGAATATCATGACTTTTCCGCGCTCTTCTTATGTGGCTTTGGCCGTCTCGCTGGTCTTGCTTGGCGGCTGCCAGTCAGAGAACGAATCGTCTGCCGACAGCCAGGACAAAACCGCCTACCAATACAGCACCAAAGCGGTCTACAGTCCGCAACAGCAGGCGGAGAGCTACGAGCCAGCGCCTCAGGGGTTCAGCCCGGTCTTTACCGAGATGGTGGCGCGCCACGGCTCGCGCTCCCTCTCCAGCCCGAAATATGACGTGCTGACCAAGCTGGTCTGGGAAGAGGCGCAGCGTCAGGGGGCGCTCACCCCCCTCGGGCAGGGGCTGGGAGGCAAGGTCGATCTGGTGACGGCCGCCAACCAGAAACTGGGTTACGGCCTGCTCTCGGCGCTGGGCAAGGAGGAGCACGCCAACCTCGCTACCCGGCTGGCGGCGCGGCTGCCGACCCTGCTCAACAGCAGCGAGCCCCACTGTATCAAGGTGGTCACCTCGGGCAAGGACAGGGCCAACGAAAGCGCCTTCTACTTTATGGAGAGCCTCAAGCGCAATGTGAGCTATGTCAGCGACTCGGCGCAGTGCTACCTCACGCAGGATGACCCCTCGAAGATCGACAAAAAGCTGGTCAACAAGTTCGAGCTCTACTTCCACAAGACCACGCCCGAGGGGGATTACGCCCGCTACCTGCCCGCCTATGAGAGCTACCAGCGCTTTATCGGTGACGAAGATGCCGGGATCGCCCCGGCCCCCGAGCTGGCCAGGGCGCTGGATCAGCTTAAAAACCTGAGCAAGACCAAAGAGATGGCTCGCAGCATGCTGGAGCGTATCTACAGCAAGGGCTTTGTCGACTATCTGGCGGGCGGCGTCGAGTTTGTCGCCGTCAACCCGGAAGATGGCGGCATGACCTATGTGCGCGACGAAGTGGATGCGGCCCTGATGCTCTACAACCTCTTTATCATCGGCCCCGGCATGATCCGCGAAGCGCAGGCACAGGGCAGCGAGCCCTGGGCGCTGGAGCAGTTCCTCACTCCACAGGAGTCTGCCTGGTTCTCCTACCTCTCCGATGCGGAAGATTTCTACGAGAAGGGGCCGAGCTTTGCCAACCAGAGCGCCCCCTACGCCATTGCCCAGCCGCTGCTCGACGGCCTGTTTGGCGAGGTGCAGCGTCAGGTGGTGGAGGGCGAGCAGAGCCGACAGGCCACCCTGCGCTTTGCCCACGCCGAAGCCATTATCCCCCTCGCCGCCCTGATGAAGCTGGAAGGGAGCCGTCAGGGGGCCAGCCCGGATCAGCTGTTCAGCCAGCAGAACAACGAGTGGCGCGGCGGCTGGGTCTCCCCCTATACCGCCAATATTCAGTGGGATATCTACCAGAACGGGCAGCGGCAGGTACTGGTCAAGATGCTCTACAACGAAAAGGAGATCGCCTTTAAGACGGGCTGCCAGTCCTACCAGAGCGGCAGCCACTACTACGACTTCGAGGAGCTCAAGCGCTGCTACGGCTATAACGGCTAACCCCTCGCGCGCCGAATATGGCAATCACCAGGGGCGACCAGCGGGTCGCCCCGTTTTACTTCCCTTCCCTGCTTGCCAGAGATCAATATGGCTATAAAGCCGCCTTCCGGTTCCATTTGCTGATCAAACGCAAAAAATGATTAATTTCTGATGGTTATATCACTTAAAGGCTCGCCTCGGCAGTTTCGTTTGGCTTACCATGGCCATTCAGAACCTGTTGAGCTGCGATGGGTTGCTGCTATCGCGGGTCAAGGGAGCATATTGGAAGCTGTAATGCACGGGTAAACGTATTTATATCTTAGTCAGAGCAAAGACATCATTAGTTTACTCATAAACAACTATTGGGGTAATTCATGCACAAATGGTTAGTAGGTATAAATAATCAAACTCTATCTGAGAAAGATAAAACTGTAGCTAAAATATATATCACGTTATTAAACTGGATAATAGCTACAAACTATAGAGGTGGGTGCCACGATACCTCAGCTATATTTCATATTATTTTAAATGAAGAAAATATAGAAAACACATTATGTATTGGTGAAGTTAAAACTGGTGATAAATACTTTGATCATTCTTGGATTGAAATTGATGGTCTAATTTATGACCCGGCAGTATGTATGCCACTTGAAGGCGGACGTTGGCATCCTCCAGTATTCAAATCCCAAGATTTAGATTTGCAAGAATCAACAAAGCTTATTTATGGTGCGCAATCTCCAGTAGGTCTAGATGATGTTGCTAAATGGGTTTCTCTTGTAGATCTTGGGACTTATGCGCTAGCACAACCAGATACTCCAGAAAAAATGTGGCATCTAGCCTCTTTTATTTTGATGGAATATGGACTTACACTAGAGCCAAATAAGATAAAAGATAAGTATAAAAAAGCAAAAAGAAAACATGTAGTCATTTAGCTTTTATAGATTAAATCCTTGTGAGTACAAGCTCCCAAAAATCATCAAAAATATTGAAGGCACATATGACAAAAATAACTAAAAGTGAAAAAAGAAAGAAAAAATTAAAAGCAAAATTAAAAGCATCAAGACATTCCCTGCATGAAGCAAATAAACTAGCCAATCAGTCTAAAAACATTTTTACTTATGGTAAAAATTTAACTAGAAGACAGTTTGACGCATATTGTTATTGCCGTCAACCTATGGTCAGATTCTTAGCTGATGAGGTTGAGTGGTATTCATTTTTTGATAACAAGCTTCTAGGGACTGTAATTAGAGATGTAACCGACAATGATTATGGATACATTTTACTAGGTAGAGATACCAGAAGATTGTTTCGTTGCATTGAGGTTGGAACAGAATTCTATTCAACCCCGAAAGAAGCAAGAGAGGCTCTATCTAACAAGATTTACAACAATTACTTAGGGAAAGTACAGGATATATATCCTCAATACGATGAAGTAGATGCTGGCTTTGAATTGTTTAAGGATAAAATACCCAAAGAAGAGCAACATAATGGCTACCTCATACTTAAAGATGAGCCCAGATATGAGGCAGCAAGAAATATTATTTCAGAGATCGCAAATTCATTTATAGATAATGATGGTCATTTCGAAAGAGAGTTCCAATCTGTAAATTTTCAAGCTAGATTGTGGGAATTATATTTACATGTTTATATTCATAATGCAGGCCTACTGGTTGAAAACAATCACCCAGCTCCAGACTTTGAAGTCTCTTATTTTGGTAAAAAAGTATTCATAGAAGCTGTTACTGTAAACCCGTCAGAAAACATTAATAGACCAGATCTGCCACCACCTCAAACATATGACGAGATAGAGGAAAGATTAAATGATTACATGCCAATAAAGTTTGGAAGTCCACTCTATAGCAAGTTAAAAAAAAGATATTGGGAAAAAGAGCACGTTGCAGGCCACCCATTAGTTTTAGCTATTCATGACTATCATAATGAAAATGCAATGACTTGGTCTAGAACTGCATTATCTGAATACTTATATGGTATGAGAAATAGAATTATTGATGGCAAGCCAAACTCTCATAAAATAAAAACTCACCGTTGGAATGGAAAAGAGATCCCTTCTGGCTTCTTCTATCAAGAACAAGCTGAAAATATTAGTGCAGTCATGTTTAGCAATCAAGCCACCATACCTAAGTTCAATCGAATGGGCAAGATTGCAGGACTAGGAAGTGCTAATGTGAAAATGATTAGAAATGGATTCCTATATAATCCCGATCCCGAAGCAATTCACCCAATACCATTTTCTAAAGATGTTGATGACCAAGATTATGAAGAATCATGGTCGGATGGACTTATCATGTATCATAATCCAAATGCAATACATCCTGTTGATCCGGATATATTTCCCGATATAAGTCATATTTTTTACTCAGATGAAGAAGGATTTTATGGATATCATCAGCCTTATGATGTACTTGGCTCAATAACAGTTGTGATAGATAAAATAAGGCCATAGAATGTAAAAAACAACTCGTTATAATCCATAGCTAATAAATCCGAGATAGCTGAAAAAAAAGGGCGACCATCTGGTCGCCTTTTTATTTCTATCGCTTTCCAGTCAGAAAAACTTACCGAGCCGGTCGCTTGGCACCATTGCCTTTAGCCGCAGGCTTGCCCCCTTGAGCTGCGGGTTTGGCGCCCGGCTTGGCAGAGCCTGCGCGGGTTGGCGCTTTGCCCTTATGGGCAGGTTTTCCGGCAGGTTTGCTCTTACCCGCATTCTGGCCAGCATGCTTGCCTTCGCCCTGTGCGGCCGGTTTGCCGTTAGCCGCCCCTTTCTGCAACTGGGAACCCGCCGGCTTGCCGCCGGTCGGCTTGTTGCCTGTGCCATTGCCACGCTGGTGACTGATGTTGCTGTGGCGAGTCAGGGCCGGTTTCATCCCCTTGCCGCTGGCGGCGCGCTCGTTGCGCCGCTCATTCCTACCCTCTGCAGGCACCAGACAGCCGGGGCCGTTGCCAATCAGGTGACCTTTGCCCATGGCGAGCAGGGCTTCGCGGATCATCGGCCAGCCAGCGGGATCGTGGTAGCGCAGCAGCGCCTTGTGCAGGCGGCGACGGCGCTCGCCCTTGGCGACAAACACATCGCCCCCCTCGCGGCTCACCTTGTTTAACGGGTTTTTCTCCGTGTAATACATGGTGGTGGCGTTGGCGAGCGGCGACGGGTAGAAGTTCTGCACCTGATCGAGCTTGAAGCGGTTCTCTTTGACCCAGAGCGCCAGATTGACCATGTCTTCATCTGTGGTACCCGGGTGGGCAGAGATAAAGTAGGGGATCAGGTACTGCTGCTTGCCCGCCTCTTTGGAGTATTTGTCGAACAGCTCCTTGAACTGGTAGTAGCTGCCCATGCCCGGCTTCATCATCTTGGAGAGGGGCCCCTCCTCGGTGTGTTCCGGCGCAATCTTGAGGTAGCCGCCGACGTGGTACTTGGCCAGCTCCTTGATATAGCGGGGATCTTCCACCGCGATGTCGTAACGCACGCCGGAGGCGATGAGGATCTTCTTGATCCCCTTGAGGTCGCGCGCCTTGCGATAGAGGTTGATGGTCGGGCTGTGGTCGGTGTCCATGTGCGGGCAGATGGTGGGCCAGACACAGGAGGCGCGACGGCAGGTCTGCTCGGCCTTGGGGCTCTTGCAGCGCAGCTTGTACATGTTGGCGGTAGGGCCGCCCAGATCCGAGATGACGCCGGTAAAGCCCGGCACCTTGTCGCGGATATCTTCGATCTCTTTCAAGATCGACTCTTCCGAGCGGCTCTGGATGATGCGCCCTTCGTGCTCGGTGATGGAGCAGAAGGAGCAGCCGCCAAAGCAGCCGCGCATGATGTTGACCGAGGTCTTGATCATCTCGAAGGCGGGGATCTTCTCGTTGCCATAGGCCGGGTGCGGCACCCGCTGGTAGGGCAGGCCGAATACGCCGTCCATCTCCTCGGTTTCCAGCGGGAAGGCGGGCGGGTTGACCCAGACGATGCGATCGCCGTGAGCCTGCGACAGGGCACGGGCGCAGCCGGGGTTGGTCTCATGGTGCAGAATGCGCGAGGCATGGGCGTAGAGCACCTTGTCCTCTTTCACCCGCTCGAACGCCGGCAGCTTCACATAGGTTTTTTCCCACGGCTTGGGCTTGGGCGGCTGCACCAGCACGGGTTGGGCCTCCTGCGCGGCCGGGGCCGATTCGGTCGCGTCATCCGAGCATGGGGCCCCTTCCATATAGGGGTTCATGATGGGATCGATGCGGCCAATCTGGTCGAGCTTGCTCGAGTCCACCCCTTTCCAGCCCGGCAGCGGCTCCTTGCGGATGACGGCGGTGCCGCGAATATCCTGCATGGTGTCGATGCTCTCCCCCGCTGCGATGCGGTGGGCCACTTCCACCAGCGGCCGCTCGGCGTTGCCGTAGATGAGGATATCAGCCTTGGCATCGAGCAGGATGGAGCGGCGAATGGTCTCGGACCAGTAGTCGTAGTGGGCGATACGGCGCAGGGAAGCCTCGATACCGCCGATGACGACGGGAACCTCCTTGAAGGCCTCCTTGCAGCGCTGGGTATAGACCAGGGTGGCGCGATCCGGCCGCTTGCCACCCACATCCCCCGGGGTGTAGGCGTCGTCGTGGCGCAGCTTTTTGTCGGAGGTGTAGCGGTTGATCATGGAGTCCATGTTGCCCGCGGTGACCCCGAAGAAGAGGTTCGGTTTGCCCAGACGCATAAAGTCATCCTTCGATGACCAGTCCGGCTGGGCGATGATGCCGACCCGAAAGCCCTGCGCCTCCAGCATGCGGCCGATGACCGCCATGCCGAAGCTCGGGTGATCCACATAGGCATCCCCCGTCACCAGAATGACGTCGCAGCTGTCCCAACCGAGCTTGTCCATCTCTTTGCGGGACATGGGCAGGAAGGGCGCCGTGCCGTAGCACTCGGCCCAATAGCGGGGATAGGAGAAAAGGTTGGGTACCGGCTGCATTTTGAACACCTGGAAAAATTCGGGTCGCGCATTATACCGGTTGCGGCCAAGGGGAGCGATGGCTTTTTGTCCCTATAGATCCCGCGGAATAGGCCGCCGCCCGCAATAGCAAGGGCGCCCGCAGGCGCCCTTGTGATGATGAGGCTGATTTACTGGCCTCCGTCAGGATTGAGGTCAGGGCGCCGGAGGGTGCGACTCCCCTGCCCCCTTGGCGGCCAGCGCTTCGTCTACCTGTTGATCCCGCGCCCCTGTCATGCCAGCGTGGCGGGCGATCAGATGGTAGATGGCGGGCACCACCAGCAGGGTCACCAGGGTCGCCAGCGACAATCCGAAGAAGACCACAGTCCCCACCGCCATCCGGCTCTCGTAGCCTGCCCCCATGGAGAGCATCAGCGGCACCGCGCCGATAATGGCGGTGAGCGAAGTCATCAGGATGGGGCGCAAGCGGCGCACCGAGCCTGCGATGATCGCCTCCTCGAACCCTTCGCCGCGCTGGCGCAACTGGTTGATGAACTCGACGATGAGGATGCCGTTCTTGGTCACCATGCCAATCAGCATGATCATGCCGATCTGGCTGTAGATGCTCATCTCCTGCCCCGTCAGCCAGAGGCCAAGCAGGCCGCCGAAGATGCCGAGCGGCACAGTCACCATCACCACCGCCGGGGTCAGGGTGCTCTCGAACTGGGCCACCAGCACCAGATAGACCACCAGCAGGGCGAGGCCAAAGACCAGCACCATCTCCCCCTGATTGTCGCGGTAATCCTTGGAATCACCGGCGTAATCCACCGTCATGCCGGTGGGCAGGTTGGCGTTGGCCCAGCCATCGAGGAAATCAAGGGCCTCACCCAGGGTGTGGTCGGGGTGCACGTCAGCGGTCAGGGAGATCGCCTTTTGCCGCTGGTAGTGGTTGAGGCGGTTGGCAGTCGCCACCTGCTTGACGGTGGCCAGAGTCGAGAGACTGACCATCTCGCCATTGGCGGCCTTCAGGTAGATACGGCCAAGATCCGAGATGCCGTTGAACTCGGTCTGGTTGCCGCGCAGGTAGACGTCATACTCCTCACCCCTGTCCACATAGGTGGTCTTGCTCGCCCCGCCCAGCAGGGTCTGCAAACTGTTGGCCACGGTGGAGACCGGAATGCCGAGCTGGCTGGCGCTGTCGCGATTGATGGTCACCTGCAGCTCGGGAGTCTTCTCGGCATAGTCGAGATCCGGGCTCAGCATCAGGCCGCTGCCCTGCGCTGCCTGTTGCAGCGCCAACCCTTGCTGGTAGAGCTCGGCATAGTCGTTACCCTGCAGCACGAACTGCACCGGTGCGGTGGAGCCGCCGCGAAAACCGGGCTGGAAGGTGCGGATCATCACATCGGGAATGCCGGAGAGCTTGGCACCCAGCGAGCGGGAGAACTCGGTGGCGGTGACATCGCGCTCGGCCCAGTCGGTGAGCTGGATGATCACCATACCGGTCTGATCGCCGCCACGGCCAAAGGCAGGGGTACTGAAGCTCAGCGCCTGCACTACCCCTTTGCCCAGCATCGGCATGATGGCGGACTCCACCTGCTGCATGTTGCGCTTCATCCGCTCGATGCTGGTCCCCTCTGCCCCCTTGACGAAGACATAGATGACGCCGCGATCCTCGGTCGGGGTAAGGCTGGTCGGCAGTTGGGTAAAGAGGGCACCGATACCGCCCAGACAGAGCAGCAGCACGAGCGGCGTCCAGCGGGAGCGACGCAGCACCCACGCCAGCAGGTGGCGATAGTGCCCCTCCAGCCAGCCGAGCCCGCGATCGAGCCCGGCGGTGAGCCGGTTCGGTTTATCCAGCGGGCGCATCAACCAGGAGCCCATGGCCGGGGTCAGGGTCAGCGCCACCAGCGAGGAGCAGAGCACCGCCAAGGAGAGCAATATCGCAAACTCGGTAAAGAGCCGCCCCACCATGCCATCCATAAAGGCGATGGGGACAAACACCATCACCAGCACGGCGGTGGTGGCGATCACCGCAAAGCCCACCTCGCGGGTGCCGTGCCAGGCGGCCAGTAGGGGCGGTTCCCCCCGCTGCAGATGGTGGTGGATGTTCTCCACCACCACGATAGCGTCATCCACCACCAGGCCGATGGCGAGAATAAGGGCCAGCAGGGTGATGAGGTTGATGGAAAAGCCGAAATACCAGGCACCGATAAAGGCAGAGATGAGCGACACCGGCACCGTAATGGCCGGAATCAGCGTGGTGCGCCCCTGCCCGAGGAACAGATAGAGCACCGCCACCACCAGCACGGCGCAGATGGCCAGGGTCTCGTACACCTCGTCGATGGCCTGCTTGATAAAGATGGTGGAGTCGTAATCCACCTCGAGCTTGGCCCCCTCAGGCAGGAAGCGCTGCATCTCACCGAGTTTCTTCTCGATCCCCTGCGCCACCGCCAGCGGGTTGGCGGTGGACTGGGCGACGATGCCGATACCCAGGCTCTCTTTGCCGTTGCGCTGATAGGCGCTGTCTTCGTTCTTGGCTCCCACCGCCACGTCGGCGATATCGGCCAGATAGACGCTCTGGCCGTTGGCGGCTGTGGTGACTTGCAGCTGCTGGAAATCTTCCGCTGTGTGATAGAGACGGGCGATCTGCACCGCCATGGTCATGGAGTTGTTGCGGATCTCGCCCCCCGGCAGCTCGATATTCTCCCGCTTGAGGGCCTCTTCCACATCGCTCACCGTGATACCACGGGCGGCCATGTCGGCCGGGCGCAGCCGCACATACATCACCTGGGTGAGATCGCCGGAGAGCGCCACTTCGCTCACCCCGTCCACCAGACTCAGGGGGTCGACCAGCACGCGGTTGGCGTAGTCGGTCATGGCGGTGCGATCCATCTGGCTGCTGCTGAAGTTGAGCCAGATCGCCACATCACCGTTGCCGCTGTCCTTGGTCACCAGCGGCTCGTCCACATCATCGGGCAGCCGGGGCCGCGCGCGGGAGAGGGCATCGCGCACATCGGAGATCCCCTCCACCATGTTCCAGCCGAGCTTGAACTCGACGGTGATCATCGAGCGCCCCTTGCGGGTCATGGAGTTGATGTTCTTGATACCGCTGATGCCGGAGAGCTGATCCTCGATGGGCTTGGTGACCTGACTCTCCATCACCGAGGGGGCGGCCCCCTCATAGGTGGTGGTGATGGAGACCGACGGGATCTGCACATCGGGCATCTCCCGCACCGTCAATTTGCTGAAGGCGACCAGACCAAACACGGTGAGCAGGGCGCTGAGCACCACCGCCACCAGCGGGCGACGTACTGAGATATCGGAGAGCCACATCAGCCGTTTACCTCGGCCAGATCACGCACCTGCACCCCATCACGCAGATTGACCAGCCCCTCGACCACGATGCGATCGCCGACCTTCAGCCCCTCGGTGACCCAGACGGTCTCCCCTTCGGTTTCGCCAAGTACCACAGGCACCCGCTTGACCCGGCCATCGGCCTCGAGACGGTAAACAAAGCGCTGCTCACCGGCGTACTCCACCGACTGGGCGGGGATCAGGGTAAGCTGCTGGGCAGGCAGCGCCAGCTCCACATTGAGCAGCATGCCCGGGCGCAACTGGCCGTTGCCATTGGGGATCATCACCCGCGCCTTGATGTTCTGGGTATCGTTTGAAATGCGGCTATCGAGGGTGGTCAGGGTGCCGTTGAATTGCTGATCCGGCCAGGCAGTACTGGTGGCGCTAACCGCCATGCCCGGGCGCAGCAGGGAGAGGTAACGCTCCGGCACCGCCAGATCGAGGCGCAGTTTGTCGAGTTCATCCAGATGCAGCAGGGTGTCGCCGCTGTTGACCAGCGCCCCTTCACTCAAGTCAATCAGACTCACGGTACCGGCAAAGGGCGCCTGCAGGGTACGCAGGGAGAGCTCGTAACGGGCGGCATCGAGGCGTGCCTGCACCTGGGCCACGGTGGCCTCCTGCCCCTCCAGCTCGGATTGGGTCACGGCGCCACGGGCCACCAGCTTGCGCATATCCCCCAGCTTGCGGTTCTCGTCGCGCAGACTGGCGCTCTGCTCGGCCAGCTCCGCCTGCTGCTTGCCCGCATCGAGTGCGATCAGGGTCTCCCCCTTCGCCACGCTCTGGCCAGATTGCACCGCAATCTTGACGATGCGACCGGTCACTTCGGGGCTGATGATAACGGAGCGATTGGCTGCCAGCTTGCCCACCAGCTTGAGGGTCGGCTCGGCCAGACTCTGTTTGACGGTTTGAGTGCGGATATTGACCTGTCTGGTCGGTGCTTTGGCGGCGGGTTCGCTGTGACGCAGCGCCCAGACGCCGGCAACCACGATTAGAAGAAGGCCCAAGCCGAGCCAGATACGCATTTTCATCGAACAGTCCATGAAGAGTGAGAGGGTAAATCCAGATTGGGGCCATTTTAGCCCCAGACTATGCCGTGACTATGTATAAATGTGACAAAACGTAACAAGAGCGGGATAAGCTCACTCTGTTTCAGGTCGCGCCGTTTGTTTTCACGCCACATCGCATACACTAACGACAATTTCCTTCGCAACCCGACTGACTGCCTATGCCCAAAATGTCTGACCACCGCTTTCTCACACGCCTGACCTGGCTCCTGTTTGCCGTGGTCATCCTGCTGATTGGTCTGACCTTGCGGCAAAGCCTGAAACAGATAGAACGCCTCTACCAGAGCGATACCCTCAACAGCGCCATCTACCTGCGGGATCGGTTCAAACAGACCGAAGTGTTTCTGGAGGCGATGCGCGGGCAGGCCGAAGAGCGACTGCGCAGCGACCCCCAGTCGGTGCTCACCCGCCAGCTCTATCGCCATATCGAGGCGCTGCCAGAGGGGCTGGCCCTCGACAAACTCCCCGGGGATTTACCGGCCGGACTGGCGGGCAACCTCACCGGTGACGGCCCACTGCCGCCCCCCGGCAGTGCGCGGGAGGCGCAACTTCATTTGGCCCTGAGCCTCTCCCCCTTGCTGGCCACCGCCAGTCAGCGCCTGGGCAGCGAGATCGCCTGGGCCTACTTCACTGGCGTGGACAACTTTATCTACCTCTATCCCTGGATCCCCTCCAGCCAGTTTCGCTTTGCCCGCAGCATCTATGACAAGCACTACTGGCAGGATGCGCTGATGTCACCCAACCCCAGCCGGGACACCATTCTCTCCCGCCCCTACGAAGATTTTGCCGGACTGGGCACCATGGTCACCATGTCCCAGCCTCTCTACAAGGACGGCTCGCTGGTAGGGATGATCAGCATGGACATCCTGCTCTCACGCTTGCAATCGCAGCTCAATCAACTGGCGCCAGCGCTGGGTGAGTATCTGCTGCTCAATCAGTACCATCAGGTGCTGGCCAGCAGCGCACACCAGCCCGTGGTGCCGCAAGACCCCGAGCCGACCGACGAATACCAGTGGCGGCAAGGGGCATTGCAACTGACCATGGCCATCCCCGATACCCCGTTGCGACTGGTGCACAACGTCACCCTGCTGCCGCTGGTGTGGGCCATGCTCTGCCAGTCCACGCCGACCCTGCTCGCCATTCTCTTTATGCTGCTGGCCGCCCTCTCCAACCTGAGATCCCATCGCCTCAACCAGCGGCTCAATTACCTCTCCTGCCACGATGCCCTCACCGGCGCCTTCAACCGCCACTATCTGGTGCTGCTGGAGCAGGCGGGCGATCTGACCCGGTTGCAAGCGGGGATCCTGATGTTCGATGCGGATCACTTCAAACGGGTCAATGACAACTTTGGCCATGCCGTCGGCGACATCGTGCTGATCCGGCTGGTGCAGCTCTGCCAGCAGCAGATTAGGCCCACAGATCGCCTGATCCGCTGGGGGGGCGAAGAGTTTCTGCTGCTGATTGGCCGCAGTAACGCCGCACAGATAGGCGAACTGGCGGAGCGGCTGAGAAAGGCGGTAGCAGATCACGACTGGGCCGCCATCGAACCCGGGCTGGAAGTCACCATCAGCCTCGGCTATCTGCCCCACCAGGAGAACCTTCCCCTGCACGAAGCGGTGCGCCGCGCCGATGTGGCGCTCTATCAGGCCAAGGCCAACGGTCGCAACCGCAGCGAAAGATGGCAGGGTGACGCCTCCTGACTCTCGGAGTAAGCTGAGCCCTCAACCCCTTTTTGGAGGACTGTCGTGCCACGTAAACCCCGCGTAGGGCTCGCTCTCGGGAGCGGCGCCGCCAGAGGATGGGCCCATATCGGCGTCATCCGCGCCCTTGAACGTCTCGGCATCAAACCGGATTTGATCGCTGGCTGCTCCATCGGCAGCTTTGTCGGTGCCGCCTATGCCGCCGGTGAACTGGATCGACTGGAAACCTGGGTGCGCGGCTTTACCCGCCTGCAGGTGGTCAGCCTGCTCGACCCGGCCCTCTCCGGCGGTCTGTTTCGCGGCGAAAAGGTATTTGGCCTTGCCGCCAGCCATCTGGGGGATCCCGATCTCGAGAGCCTGCCCATCCCCTTCGCCTGCATCGCCACCGAGCTCGATACCGGCCGCGAGATCTGGCTGCAACAGGGCCCGCTGCGCCAGTCGGTGCGCGCCTCCTGCGGCATGCCGGGGATCCTCACCCCGACCCGGATCAACGACCGCTGGCTGGTCGATGGCGCCGTGGTCAATCCGGTGCCCATCTCGCTGGCCCGCGCCATGGGGGCCGAGGTGGTGATTGCGGTCAACCTCAACACCGATATGCACCAACCCTGGACCGACGAGCCGGATCAACCCGGCAGCGGCGGCCTGCTCAGCCAGTGGCTCAATCGCGGTGAAACCGCGCCAGCCACTCCGGGTCTGTGGAGCGTGATGAGTGGCTCCATCAACATCATGCAGGAGCGGATCACCCGCGCCCGGATGGCAGGTGACCCGCCGGAGATCCAGCTCTGCCCGCGCCTTGGCAGCTTCTCCATCATGGATTTTCATCGCGCCAGCGATGCCATCAACGAGGGGGAAGCCTGCGTCGAGCGCAATCTCGATCAGCTCAAGGATGAACTGGGCCGCCTCGGGTTGCTGGGCAGTTAGTTGTCGACATGCAGCGGTTTACACATGAAAAAAGCGCCATTCGGCGCTTTTTTTTTTCAACTCACTTACCCGGTTACTCCTTACGGTAGAAGAGCAACCCGAGCAGAATCACCCCCACAGAGACCAGCAGATAGAGTCCCAGACTGGGATTGGTGATACCGCCATACAGAATGATGAGCGCGCCCAGGGTGGCGCAGGTCGGGCTCACAAACCGCTTTATCCAGCCCAACTCGGTAAAGGTGCGCATGTACCAGACATAGAGGAACAGATAGAGGCCATAAATCAGCACGATCGGCATCTCGTCCAGGGCGATGTAACGACCGAATGTCTCGTTGATGCTGCAGTACCACAGCACTGAGTAGATCACCGACAACAGCGCTGCCGCGAGGGCCGAGTTGATTGGCATGTGGTGATGCGGTTCGATACGGCTCATCCACTTGGGGGCTGGCCCCTGATTGCGGATCGCCAGCGAGTAGGGAATGCGCATGGTCGCCAACACCAGACCATTGAGGGTGCCGAGGCAGGAGATAATCACGAACACGGTCAAAATGGTCGAGGCAGTCCCGCCAAACAGGCTGGTTGTCGCGAGATTTACCGCGTTATCCCCTTGCGCCACTATCTCGTCCGTCGGCAAGACGCTGGCGATCCCCAGAAAATAGGTGACATAGACCACAAAGACGATCAGGGTGCCAATCACCAGCGCTCTGGGCAGATTCTTCTTGGAATCGCGAATTTCGCTGTTGATGGTCACGGCGGCAATCCACCCCTCATAAGCGAAGGCGGTGGCAACCACGGCCGTAGCCAGAGTGCCTCCGGTGCTTCCTATCCCATCCATTGCCTGCACAAAGTTGGTCACGGTGACACCATTGAGCAAGCCTGAAATGGTGCCCACAATGGCAACCAGGATCAGCGGGATCAACTTGATCAGGGTAGAACCCACTTGCAGCTTGCCCGCCAGGACCGGGGTGTAGAAGTTGATCAGATAGGTGACCGTCATATAGACAGCCGCCAGTATCCAGGTCGCACCAGAGTTGGTCGGATTATCACTACCGAGCAAGATCATGGTGTACAGAGCGGCGACCCAGGCAAGGATGGCGGAAAGAGGGGCGTAATAGAGTACGCCTTTGAACCACCCCACCAGATAACCAAACATTTTGCCGTATGCCGCTTCGGCATAATCGACGATACCGTTGGACTTTTCGATCCGCTGGGCAAACTCGGCAAACACCAGCGCGCCGAAGATCATCGAAAACGCTCCCAGCGCCCATGCCAGCAGCGCAATGGCCAGATTACCGCCAGTCAGACGCAGTACATCATCGGCCTTGAAGAAGACACCGGAGCCGATCACCACGCCGACCACCATCGCAATGGCAGTCATCAGGCCATAGCGTTTATCCAACTCATTACTGCTCATACCCATACTCCATACGATTGCTCATATCATCCTGAATGTAATAGTGTTCAGGTGGCCAGATACCACCAGGGGCCCACTTTTCGGGGCCGCTTATTCTCGTTGGCCTGCATGGATAATTCAAAGCGTGTTAGATCAAAATATCGATCGGCAACCCAAAAAAAATACCGCCCGAAGGCGGCATTTCTATTCACATCGATGATCACGCCTTGGCGAGGTCATCCGGGCCAATCTGGCCGATTTCGGCGACTTTCTTGTCTGCCAGCAGCCAGAGGGTGAACTTGTGCAGATCCGGGTGGTGCGCCAGGGCAACCAGGAAGGCGCCCCCAACTTCACGGTAACCCAGCTCGTAGTTTTTCAGCGTAGTGGGAGGAACACCCAGCAAATCTGCAAACTTCGGACGGCTCAAACCGACCGCTTCACGGATCTGACGGATCTTCTTGCCAACAGTGACGATATTTGAATTCATAATGTTCCATACTCCGTTTGGCGGATTTACTCCGCCTTTTATTTTTCGCGACGACTCGTAGTCAAGTGTATCAGTTTTGTTCGGACTCGTTATGGTCGAGCCTCTATCTTATGAGCGCCTTTCGGCGACAACCCTTGCCTTCAAGGGGGGATGGTAATCGCTCAGCCGCCTCAGGTAAACAGTCTCGAAAAGAAACCTTTATTGTGGCCCCCCCAATAACTCGTATAATCCGCCGGATACCCATTAAGAGGAATAAGTATGGCGTTTCCCGGCATTATCTCTCGCCTGCACCCCGTATCCAGCACAGAAGAACTGGCACAACAGCGCCTGCAAGGTGAACAATATCGCGCCGAAGCATTCTGGCTTCCGGCCTTGATGTCCTGCCACGCCAGCGAGCTGCTGGCCGCCCTGCCGGAGAGCTGCAGCCTGTTTCTTGAACAGGCATGCCCGGACCTGGCCTTGCGCAGCCACGACGGCACCCTGCATAACAATGAGCAGCTCATCACGGTAAACGGTCAGGCAATTGCGCTGGCAACCACTCAAGGTGATGGTGGTCTGGTGCCCGAATCGGGCATGTGCGAGATGGCCGACTGGCTGGAGGCGGGACATCGCCACTTCATCTGTTCAGCTGCGGTTCAGCCTGTGGCTCGCGCCATCCTCAACATCTGGCCCCTTGACCCCTATCTGGCCCGGCATTTCTTGATGACATTTACCCCCCTGCTGCAGAGCGCAACCCAGGCAGATTACCTTGCGGTCTTTACCGCCAGAGCGAATCCTGCCAGCCCGCATAGCGACTGGGTTCAGGCTTATATGAAGCTGGAGAAGAAACTGCACAGGGCCTATCTGGATCACTAATTAATCAAAATAAACAGCCAGTTAAGGGCACGACACAATTTGCCACAAGGCTCATTTGTGAGCTTGATCATGTTTTAAAATCGGCATAGAGTGCGCCTCGTCATCGGAATGACATCAGTTGCCTGGCAGTGGTTTCTCACGCATTGCGTGCCATGCCAGCGCACTCGACACACCAGGAGAGTGTGCAACCCGGTTATACCGGGTCATCTGCCAGACTCGACGCCAGCCGTACGGCGGAGCCTGCAGCTTACATAAATTACAAAGTGTGAAGCACGTGAATAACGTGCGATCTCAACGAGGATTTTTTTATGATGAAAATGGCTCCTTCCATGATCGCCATCGCCATGGCTGCTCTGGGTGCTACCGCTGCTCACGCCGCTGACGACATCTACTTCGGTGCCGGTGTCGGTGCTACTCACTTCAACGGCCTGAACAAGCTGGAAAACACCAATGTAGGCCAGGAAGACGCGGCTGCCGCCAACGCCTTCATGGGTTACAACTTCACCGAAAACTTCGGTACCGAACTGGGCTACCAGTACACCGGTCGTGGCAACACCAACGGCAACCGTTACGAGAGCCAGGGTGCCACCCTGTCCGGTATCGCCCGTCTGCCGGTTGGCAACGACTTCTCCCTGTTCGCTGAAGGCGGCGCCTACTGGGGTCACACCGATGGTCTGGGTACCAGCGACACTAAAGTTTCCCCGCTGGCCGGTGCTGGTGTGACTTACAAGGTAAATGACGCGCTGGATCTGCAAGCTCGCTACCGCTACATGTGGGACGTGGCTGACCTGCACGCCAACGGTGAGCGTTACAAGGCCAACCAGAGCATTGCTACTCTGGAAGCGGTATACCACCCGTTCCGTACTTCCTACGTAGCTCCGGTAGCTGCTCCGGTAGTTGAAGAAGCGCCGGCTCCTGCTCCGCAAGTGGTAGAGAAGAACTTCGCCCTGAACTCAGACGTGCTGTTTGCCTTCGGCAAAGACACCCTGAAGCAGGAAGGCGTTGCAGCCCTGAACGGTCTGTATCAGCAAATCGTTGAGTTCCAGCCGAAAGATGGCAACGCTGTTGTTGTTGGTTACACCGACCGTATCGGTTCCGACGCTTACAACCAGAAGCTGTCTGAAGCCCGTGCCCGTACCGTTGCCAACTTCCTGGTAAGCAAAGGTATGGCTGCCAGCAAAGTTGCCATCGAAGGTCGTGGCGAAGCCAACCCGGTTACCGGCACCAAGTGCAACGGCGTAACTGCTAAAGCTCAACTGATCTCCTGCCTGGCTCCGGATCGTCGCGTAGAAGTTCGCGTATCTGGCGTACAAGAAGTTCAGCAATAATCTGACCTCGTTCAGATAGTGCGAAAAAAAGGGATGCTGCGGCATCCCTTTTTGTTTGCCTAGTTTTCGCTTGCATCCCTCACTCCCGCCTCCCTGCCCTTGCCTGCCCCGTCCCGAAAGCATAAAGTAGTTGCGCCTGTAAGGTATTGGATAAGCACTAAAAAGCGCTTCTTGTCCGGTCTGTTGTCCATGACGCAATGCATCATGAGAGTCCAAAGCCTTCGCTATCCACTTTGCTGGCGATTTTTCGCAGCAATAAAAACAAGTGCATTGCCCGACATGGGCTAACACAACGAGGATAAACCGATGAAACTCAAAATGGCTCCTACCCTGATTGCACTGGCGCTCGCCGCCGCAGGCACCACAGCTCAGGCTGCCGATGACTGGTACACCGGTGTTGGTGCAGGTTGGGCATATGCCCACGGTCTGGATGATTTTGGCAAAGACACTGACAAAGACGCCACTGCGCTGAGCCTGTTCGGCGGTTACAACTTCAACGACTACTACGCAGCTGAACTGGGCTACCTCTACGCCGGTAAAGCGGGCGTTGACGGTGCCGATTTCAAAACCCAGGGTGCCACCCTCTCCGGTATCGCCCGCCTGCCGCTCGGCGATATCTTCTCGGTGTTTGCTGAAGGCGGTGCCTACTTCAATCACGTCAACGGCAATGGCAACAGCGACAACGGCACTGCGCCGCTGGCGGGTCTGGGCCTGACTGCCAAGCTCTCCGACCTTATCGATGTGCAAGCACGCTACCGCTATCTGTGGAATCTGGGTGACGAGCAGAAAACCTGGGAGAGCGACATGAGCGTCGCGACCCTGGAGCTGGTGATGCACCCGAACCGTACCTCTTATGTTGCCCCGGTTGCCGCCCCTGCGCCTGAGCCGGTTCCCGAGCCGGTACTGGTCGACAAGAACTTCGCCCTGAGCTCTGACGTGCTGTTTGCCTTTGGCAAATCCACCCTCAAGCCAGAAGGTGTCGCAGCGCTGAACACCCTGTATCAGCAGATCGTTGATGTTCAGCCGAAAGATGGCAGCGCCGTGGTCGTCGGTTACACCGACCGTATCGGCTCTGACGCCTACAACCTGAAACTATCCGAAGCGCGTGCCCGTACCGTAGCCGACTTCCTGGTTGGCAAAGGTCTGCCGGCTGGCAAAGTTGCCATCGAAGGTCGCGGTGAAGCCAATCCGGTCACTGGTACCCAGTGCAACAGCGTCAAGGGCAAGGCTCAGCTGATCTCCTGCCTGGCACCGGATCGCCGCGTAGAAGTACGCGTCACCGGCGTGCAGCAAGTACAACAGTAATCCTGCAGTCCGACATAACAAGGAGGCCACCTGGCCTCCTTTTTCTTACCGCTTATTTCACCCACTTTGTAACCCTCTATTGCCCCCTTCCTCTTCCCGTCTCGCGCCCTAGTTCACGGCGTGTCGCCCCCCATACCTCTTTGGTGGTTAAAAACAGCCCGTCACCTATACATAAGTGTGGGGTTTGGCCAGCAGGCAACCCCACTACACCAAACATCGACGAGGATACGCGATGAACATAAGAGTAAAACCTGTGTGGATTGCACTGGCATTGGCGAGCACAGGCGCACAAGCGGAACCGGTGCACGACTGGTATGCCGGGGTTGGCGGTGGCTGGGCCATTGCCCACAATCTGAATGATTTCAGTCAGGATGTTGGCAAGGATGCGACTGCGCTCTCCCTGTTTGGCGGCTACAACTTCACGGAAAGTCTGGGGGCCGAGATTGGCTATCTCTCCACCGGTGACTGGGATATCAGCGGCCATGACTTCAACAGCAAGGGAGCCACGCTGTCAGTCATTGGCCGCCTGCCGCTCAGCGAGATGTTTTCGATCTTTGCCGAAGGCGGTGGCTATATCTATCACGTCGAGTCGGTCAATGGCGGGGACGACAACCTGGCGCCGCTGGCCGGTCTGGGAGTGACAGCCCGGCTCCATGATTGGATCGATCTGCAGGCACGCTACCGCTACATAGTGCGCGTTGGCGATGATCCGGATAACGGCAAAGCCAACAGCGGCACCCAGCGCTGGGTCAGCGACATCAGCACCGCCACGCTGGAACTGGTGATCCACCCGAACCGCAGCCAACCCAAAGAAGCAGCCCCCACGCCCGCCCCGGTCGTGGTTCCCACGCCACCGGCCGAACCGGAAGTGGTAGATCAGACCTTCAACCTCAGTTCCGATGTGTTGTTCGCCTTTGGCAAAGCGGACCTCAAACAGGAGGGGATGAGTGCGCTGGACGATCTCTACCAGCAGATCGTCGACGTGCAGCCCAAGGATGGCAGTGCGGTCGTGATGGGGTATACCGACCGTATCGGCTCGGATGCCAACAATCAGCGGTTGTCAGAAGCTCGGGCCCAAACCGTTGCCGACTTTCTGATCAGCAAGGGATTGCCTGCCGACAAGGTGAGCATCCAGGGCAATGGCGCGAGTAATCCGGTCACCGGCAACCAGTGTGATGCCATCAAGGCGAAGGCGGCGCTCATCGACTGCCTTGGGCCGGATCGCCGGGTAGAGGTGCGTGTCACCGGCGTACAGGGCGGCAGCGAGTAGTTCATCTTGAGGCGATAACCATGTCAGACGTGCAGTAAAAAGGGATGCCGAGGCATCCCTTTTGCTTTGCGTCTTTGCGCAGAAATCAGAACGAAGTGCGGCGGTAGCGGCGATATTCCGGATGCCAGAAGTTGGCGTCGATGGCCTGATCGATCACCTCGTCCGGGGTCTGCACCGCCTTGCCCTGCAGCATGGCGGTCTTGGCCACCATCTTGGCGATGTAGCGGGAGACCTGATGGATATCCGCCAGATCCGGCAGCAGGGAGCCCTCCTCCCCTTTCACCAGCGGCGAGCACTCCGCCAGCGCGCGGCTGGCCGACATCAGCATGGCGTCGGTCACCCGGGTGGCGCCGGAGGCGATGACGCCAAGGCCGATCCCCGGGAAGATGAAGGAGTTGTTGCACTGGGCGATGACGTAGCGCTTGCCCTTGTGCTCCACCGGTGCGAACGGGCTGCCGGTGGCCACCAGCGCCTGACCGTCGGTCCAGCGGATAAGGTCTGCCGGCGTCGCCTCGACCCGGGAGGTGGGGTTGGAGAGCGGGAAGATGATGGGACGGGCACAGTGCTTGTGCATGGTCTTGACCACCTCTTCGGTAAACAGCCCCGGCTGGCCGGAGACCCCGATCAGGATGTCCGGGCGACCATGCTCCATTACCTCCAGCAGGGAGATATTGTCCCCCACCGGCCAGTCGGCGATGCGCTCCACCGGTTGGGAGAGACGGCGCTGGAAGTCGAGCTGGTTGGGGATCTTGTCGGTGATAAGACCAAAGCGGTCCACCATAAAGACACGGCTGCGGGCCTGGGCATCGGTCAGCCCCTCGGCCTTCATCTGTGCCACGATCTGCTCGGCAATGCCGCAACCGGCGCTGCCCGCACCGAGGAAGGCAACCCGCTTCTCGGAGAGCTTGGCGCCGGAGGCCTTGCAGGCGGCGATCAGGCTGCCCAGGGTCACGGCAGCAGTGCCCTGAATATCGTCGTTGAAGCAGCAGAGCTCGTTCTTGTAGCGGTTGAGCAGTGGCATGGCGTTGTTCTGGGCGAAGTCCTCAAACTGCAGCAGGATATCGGGCCAGCGGCGCTTGACCGCCTGAATGAAGGCATCGACAAACTCGGCGTACTCATCCCCCGAGATACGCGGGTTGCGCCACCCCATATAGAAGGGGTCATTCAGCAGTTGCTGGTTGTTGGTGCCCACATCCAGCACCACCGGCAGGCAGTAGGCGGGCGAAATGCCGCCACAGGCGGTGTAGAGGGAGAGCTTGCCGATGGGAATGCCCATGCCGCCGATACCCTGATCACCCAGACCCAGGATCCGCTCGCCATCGGTCACCACGATCACCTTGACGTTCTGCTTGGTGGCGTTTTGCAGCATGTCATCGATCCTGTCCTTGTCCGGATAGGAGATAAACAGGCCACGGGCGCGGCGATAGATGTTGGAAAACTCTTCGCACGCCTTGCCGACCGTCGGGGTGTAGATGATGGGCAGCATCTCGGTCAGGTGGTTGTGCAGCAGACGGTAGAACAGTGTCTCGTTGGTATCCTGGATGTTGCGCAGATAGATGTGCTTGTCCATGTCGTTGCCAAACGCCATGAACTGGCGATAGGCGCGCTCGGCCTGCTCTTCGATAGTCTCGATATTCTGGGGCAACAGACCTTCGAGGTTGAAGTTGCTGCGCTCTTCACTGGTGAAAGCGCTGCCCTTGTTGAGTAAAGGGGTCTCCAGCAGGGCGGGACCGGCGTAGGGAATGTAGAGAGGACGTTTCTGGTTATTATCTTCAAACATGGATCTTGGTACCTAAACGGTTAGCTAGACGCAGGGACACGCCGATCCTAGGGGCTTGTCTCGTTAATTTCAAAGAGTTTGCACATCCGTTGCAAAAGGTTTGCGACCCAGTCGACGAAAGGCGCCGGGGGTCTGACCAGTCAGACGACGAAAGCGGTTGGCAAAGTTGGCCCCATCGCTGTAACCGACCCGGGCCGCCAGCTCGCCAAGTGGCCAGTTGGTATAGAGCAGCAGCTGGCGCGCCTTGTTCATTCTGAGCTCGGTCACCCTCGCCATCGGCCCCATACCGAACGCTTGCTGACAGAGCCGGTGCAGATGGGGAACGGAGCAGGCCATCTGTCGGGCCAGCAGGGCGACACTCCAGGGTTCGTCCAGGCGCGCCTCCACCCGGCGAAACAGAGCCTGCAATCTAAGTTCAGGGGTGCCGCGCACCTCCCCTTGCAGGGTGCGCTCCAGCAGCGCCAGCAACAGGCTGAGCAGTTGAGGTTGCAGCGAAGAGCGAACCCCCTCCCCCTGCATCAGGCTGAGCAGATGGTAGAGCTGATCGCCGCCATCCCCTTGCCAGATACGGTGACCAAGGCGATGCAGGTGCTGCCAGCGTGGCACGTCATCGAGCAAAATCCAGCTGATCTGCCAACTTTCGCCAATCAGCTTGAGACCACCGGGCACGGCGGCGGGCAGGAAAATCAGTGACCCGGCCGGAATGGCTTGCTCACCCTCGTCGGTGAGCAGCGCGCCACCCTCATCGTGACTCACCATCAGGATGTGAAACTCGGGGCGATTGCGGCGGATCAGGTAGTGATCCCGCACCCGGGAGAGGCCGGTCAGGAAGATCCCTACCTCGCCGAGCAGGGGCAGCCCTTCACGTCCCAGCATCTGCTCTTCACAGGCTGGCGCTATCTCCAGACACTCGCTGGCAAATGGCATAACACCTCAACAGGATAGTTTTACACAAGAAAACCGAGAGCTACTCACAGTGAGAAGAGCCTCGTCAGCACCTATCATACCCCTGACAAACCTTGCTTTTCTCATACCCGGTTAACAACTATGAATTATTGGCAAGCGATTTTAAAACAAACCACCGATCGCGAGTTCATGACCCGATTGTGGCGGCTGGCCCTGCCTGTCTCGCTGCAATCCATGATGTTCTCCCTGCTCGGCCTCATCGATATCATGATGGTGAGCCAGCTTGGCACCACGGCTGTGGCGGCGGTCGGCTTGGGTAACCGGGTCTTCTTCTTCAATCTGCTGGTGATAGCGGGCCTCGCGGGCGGGGTCTCGGTATTGGCAGCACAATACTTCGGGCGCGGGGAGATGGCTGGGGTGCGCCGCTCCCTGGCGCTGGCCATAGTGGGCGCCTTGCTGGTCACCCTGCCCTTTGCCTTCATCTATGTGTTATCACCGGGCAGCGTACTCGGTTTTGCCAGTCAGGATCCGGCGCTGCGGGCACTGGCGGATCAATTCTTGATGATCACCGGCGCCACCATCCTCTGTACCGCCATCGTGGTGCCGCTGGAGTCAGCCCTGCGCTCGGTCGGCAATGCCGCCGCGCCGACCCGCATCGGCATTATCGCCATCATCGCCAACGTCATCCTCAACTACGCCCTCATCTTCGGTCACTTCGGCTTCGAGGCGATGGGGGTCGCCGGCTCGGCCTGGGGCACCACCATTTCCCGGCTGCTGCAGACAGCCCTGCTGCTGCTCTACGTAAAGCGTTATGAGGCGCGCCTGATCCCGCGCGCACCAGACTGGCTGGCCGCCTTCAAGCGCAAGGAGGTGGTGCGCTTTACCCTGATCGCCCTGCCGCTGCTGTTCCATGACGGCCTCTGGGCCTTCGGCATGCTGATTTACGGCTTTCTCTATGCCCATCTTGGCACCGATTCGCTGGCCATCATGACCACACTCGGCACCCTGGAGAGCATCCTCATCTCCCTCTTCTTCGGGCTGGCGGTGGCCTGCTCCACCCTGCTCGGTCACCGGCTTGGCGCCGAGGAGTACGAGGTCGCCTGGCAGCACTCCCAGCTCTTCCTGCTGCTCGCCCCCATCGGCGCCCTGCTGGTGGGGATCATCGTCTGGCTGCTGCAAGCCAACCTGCTGCAGTGGGTCGGCAACCTGCCCCCCGAGCTGATGACGGAAGCGGGACAGGTGCTCGGCATCATGTGCCTCGGGATGCTGCTCAAGGTGTTCAACATGGTGGGGATCATCGGAGTGCTGCGCTCTGGCGGTGATGTGAACTACAGCATCTTTATCGACATCGTCGGCATGTGGTGCATCGGCATCCCGCTCGCCTGGGTGGCGGTCACGCTGCTCGGCTGGCCCCTCTCCTGGGTGGTGGCGGTGGTCTTGCTGGAGGAGTTCAGCAAGGTGTTGCTGGTGCAGCGCCGTATTCGCCAACGCTGCTGGTTGAAGAATCTGGTGATCGGATAAACAGCCACAAATCGGGGTCATATCAATGACAGAAAAACCCTGTTTGCAGTATGCTGGGCGCCTCTTCAATCAGAGACAGGGATCCACGGTTTCCCTGTCCAGTAGTCGTTTAAGGAGACGAGCATGCAACCACAGAAAGAGCTGATCACCGAGACGGCCCTGCTTGAGATGGCCAACAAGATCATCAAAGAGCATGAAGACTTCATCCACGGTATGCGCGCCGATTCGGTGGAGCAGAAGGGGGATATTCTGGTGTTCAAGGGGGAGTATTTCCTGGCCGAAGATGGCACCCCGACCGGCAAGACCATGGCGGTCTTCAACATGTTCAAGCTGCTGGCCCAGCAGCTCTCCGGCAAGTACAAGCTGGCCTGATCGCACCAGCACATTGCCAACAGGATGCCGCCCTCAGGCGGCATCTGTTTTTGCGCGGTTCTGCCCCTCGACCACCACGCAGTTGCGTCCCGCCATCTTGGCCTGATAGAGACACTCGTCGGCACGGTTGATCAGAATATCGATGGTGTCATCGGCACGAGCCATGGCAATCCCGATACTCACCGTCACCTCCAGCAATTCGTCCGAGGTGGGACTCTTCACCAGCCGCGCCTCGACAGCAATGCGCAGCCGCTCGGCCATTTTGCTCGCCAGCGCCGGATCGGCGCAGTTGTGCATCAGGATGGCAAACTCTTCGCCGCCATAACGCCCCAGCACCATATCAGGCTCCAGCTGCTCCCCCAGGGTAGTAGCCACCTCCTTGAGCACCGCATCCCCCGCCAGATGGCCGTAGATATCGTTGATCCGCTTGAAGCGATCGAGATCCAGCAGCATCACCGCAAAGGGCTTCTTCTTGAGTTGCAGCCGGATTCTGGCCTGCTCCAGCTGCTTCATCAGCAGGCGGCGGTTCATCATGCCGGTCAGCTCATCGGTGGTCGATTCCCGATAGAGCCGCAGCAGCATGTTGAGTTGGCCGCACTGCACCCAGCAACTGGCCATGGTAAACATGCCGAGCACCCACACCTGATTCAGGGTGGCCTGACTCCAGATGCTCTGGCCTACCAGCAGCCAGTGGCCCAGCAGCATGGTCACCAGTACCACGCCTGCCAGTTGCAAGCCGAGGGAGAGGGGGATGGGGAAGATGGCAAACAGGGTGATCAGCAGATAGGGAAAAGCAGCATAGCCCGCCTGCAACTCCTGTCCTACGCCAAAGCTGTTCAGGCAGAAGAGGGAGAAGAGCATCATCACGGCCATCAGGTAGCCAAGGGCCAGCTTCATCCGCTCCCGCTTGAAGTGGATGAGGTACGAGAGCGGAATAAGTGGCGAGAGCGCCAGGGTGCAGAAGATCCTGGCCTGGAACAGCTGCTCGAAATGAACGGCGGGCAAGGTCAACCAATCCACCACTGCCCAGGCGGGCAATCCAAGCATCAGCAAGCAGGTCAGCAGGCGCAACCGCACCGTCATAAACCCCATGCGAGTACGAGTAAAATCTTCGGAGTGAACCCTCGCACTCCAGAACTCTGACAACTTGAGCATCCAGAGTCTCCACGATGAATACTGAGGGCTCATTCTACACCTACAAAGTGGTAAAAATGTCATTAGCGGGGAGAATAAAAAGGAGATGTCGATCACACAAACCGACAGATGATAATCTCAGCGCGAAAACGTTTCAACCCATCAAAAAATAAACCTTTTTTTGCATAATTAGCGCTGGTCAGCCTCATTTCAATCACTACAATAGCGCCCAATTTTCTCCCCCTCCCCACACAATTCGAGGTACTTATGGAACAGGCTGCTGTCACACGCGCCAATCGAGAGGCACATCCACCCAGGCGAGCCCATAGCGAACTGGTCTATGGCATAGAGGATGTCCCGCCTCTGCCCCAGACGCTGTTCGCCGCCCTGCAGCATATGCTCGCCATGTTTGTCGCCATCATTACCCCGCCCCTGATTATCGCCAATGCCCTCGGCCTCCCTGCCGCCGACACCCGTTATATCGTCTCCATGTCGCTGGTCATGTCCGGCATCGCCTCCTTCATTCAAACCCGCCGCTTCGGCCCCATCGGTTCCGGCCTGCTCTCGGTACAGGGCACCAGCTTCAACTTCCTCGGCCCCATCATCGCCTCCGGTCTCGCCCTCAAACAGGCCGCCATGCCCACCGAGGATCTGTTGGGCACATTGTTTGGCACCATGATGGTTGCCGCACTCACTATCGTGGTGATGAGCCGCTTCCTCCATCTGGTGAAACGGATCATCACCCCGCTGGTGACCGGCATAGTGGTGCTGCTGATCGGTCTGACCCTGATCAAAGTGGGCCTGATCAGCATGGGCGGCGGTTATGCAGCCCTCTCTGATGGCAGCTTCGCCAGTCACACCAACCTCTTCCTCTCCCTGCTGGTGCTCGGCCTTATCGTGTTGCTGCAACGCAGTCGCAATCCCTGGTTGCGCCTCTCCGCCATCATGATCGCCATGCTGGCGGGCTATGCCGTGGCGCTGCTGCTGGGCAAAGTGAGCGCCCCCACCTTCGACGGTCCGCTGGTGATGGTGCCCATTCCGCTCCACTACGGCCTAGGCTTTGACTGGCAGTTGTTCGTGCCGCTCGCCATCATCTTCGTGGTGACGGCACTCGAAGCGATCGGCGACATGACCGCCACCTCGGATATCTCCGGCGAGCCACTGGAAGGGCCTGTCTATATGGAGCGGATCAAAGGCGGCGTGCTGGCTGATGGTGCCAACTCCATGCTGGCGGCGGTTTTCTCCACCTTCCCCATGTCCACCTTCGCCCAGAATAACGGCGTCATTCAGCTGACCGGCGTCGCCAGCCGTCACGTCGGTCTCTTTATCGCCGCCATGCTGGCCCTGCTCGGCCTGTTCCCGGCTGTCGCGAGTCTGGTGCAACAGATCCCCGAGCCCGTGCTGGGCGGAGCTACCATCGTCATGTTTGGCACCATCGCCGCCGCCGGGGTGCGCATCATTGCCCGCGAGGAGCTGGATCGCCGCGCCCTGATGATCCTGGCAGTGTCGCTGGCCATGGGGCTGGGGGTCGCGCAGGTGCCGGAAGTGCTGCAACACCTGCCGGAGCTGGCCAAGAGCGTGCTCTCCTACGGCGTCGCCACTGGTGGCATCACCGCCATCGTGCTCAACCTGCTGCTGCCCAAGCGCGAAGCGCGCCACTCCTGAGACGTAATCAACCGATAGCAGACTCAAGCCCCGCACTGCGGGGCTTTACCTTGCCAGTCGCCACGGGTAGTGTGCTGGGCAGCCTTTTTTGAGGATGCCGCCATGCCCTATCGCCTGCTCTCTCCCCTCCCCGATACCGCTTCACCCGCACAGATACTGGCGCAAGAGCAGCACTGGCTGCGCGACTGTGCCCATGACGGCCAGCCCCGCGCTCACCTGTGGCAGGCGCCCCAATGCCTGATTGTCACTCGCAAAGATACCCGCCTCCCCCGTTACGAAGCCGCCTGCAAACAGCTGGCAGACGAAGGCTGGCCGGTGCATGTGCGCGACAGCGGCGGTACCGCCGTGCCCCACGGGGCGGGGATCCTCAACCTATCCCTGCTGCTGCCCCGCACCACCACAGATCTCGCCCACTACTACCGGCTGCTGGGGGCGCCGCTGCTGACCCTGTTGGCGGAGTACGGCCTTGAGGGAAGCTATGACTTCGTGCCCGGATCCTTTTGCGATGGTCAGTACAATCTGGTGATCGGGGGACGCAAGATCACCGGTACCGCCCAGCGCTGGCTGGCGCCGGGGCAGGATCACCAGGGCGCCGTGCTGGCACAAGCCATGCTGCTGGTGGCGGGTGATGTGGATGAGGGAACCAGGATGGCGAGCCGCTTCTACGAGCTGGCGGGCGGCGAGCTGCGTTTTATGGCGAGAACCTCCACCACGCTGGCAAGCTGCATCGATTGGCGCGGTAGCGATCAGGCACTGGTGGATAAGGTGCGAGCACGTCTGGATAGCCTGCTGAGCGAGGGGCTATCCCCCTCATTTTGACCTTATCCCGAAGGGAGAGGGAAAGTCCCCATCCAGAGACACGGCGCACAAAAAAGCCACGACCGGAGTCGTGGCTTGTTCTGTTCAAGGGGAGCGTGAAACGGGCTGAGGCGTTCAGGCCGTCTGCGGCTCCGGCTCGGCTTCGCTATCCAGATCCCGGCTAAAGTAGGCGCGGGTCTCGGCGATCACCACATGGCGCAGGCCAATCAGGCCGATGAGGTTGGGCACCGCCATCAGGCCGTTAACGATATCGGCCAGCAGCCAAATCATGTCCAGATGGAGGAAAGCACCGCTCGCTACCAGCGCCAGATAGACCAGACGATAGGGCTTGATCGCCTTCACCCCGAACAGATACTCGGTGCAGCGCTCGCCGTAGTAGTTCCAGCCAAGGATGGTGGTAAAGGCGAAGAACAGCAGGCCAATGCTCACCAGATACTGGCCAACATGGGCATCGAGCCCCTGGGCAAAGGCAAGACTGGTCATGGCCGCGCCGCTTGCATCGCCGCTCCACACGCCGGTCACCACCAGGGTCAGGCCGGTCATGGTGCAGATGATGATGGTGTCGATGAAGGTACCGGTCATGGAGACCAGCCCCTGCTCCACGCACGAATCGGTCTTGGCCGCCGCCGCTGCGATGGGCGCCGAGCCCAACCCTGACTCGTTGGAGAAGACCCCGCGCGCTACCCCGGACTGAATGGCCAGCATGATGCTGGCGCCGACGAAGCCGCCGGTCGCCGCATGGCCGGTGAAGGCACTCTCGATAACCAGCATGACGGCATCGGGCAAGGCGCTGGCATTGTTCACCAGCACGCCCAGACAGGCGACGATGTAGAAGATGGCCATGAAGGGCACCACCTTGCTCGATACGCTGGAGATGGACTTGATCCCTCCCAGGGTCACCAGCGCCACGATCAGGGTCAGCACCACGGCGGTCGCTTCACGGGGCACCGAGAAGGAGAGGCTCATGGCGTCTGAGATAGCATTGACCTGCGGGAAGGTACCGATACCGAAGAAAGCCACGCCGATGCCGAACAGGGCAAACAACTTGGCGAGCGGCTTGGAGCCGAGCCCCTTCTCCAGATAATACATGGGACCGCCCGCCATCTGGCCGTTGGCATCCTGCTCGCGATACTTCACCGCCAGCAGGCACTCGGCGTATTTGGTAGCCATGCCGAACAGCGCCGCCATCCACATCCAGAACAGGGCACCCGGGCCCCCCAGCTTGATGGCGGTAGCCACCCCGACGATGTTGCCGGTACCAATGGTGGCAGAGAGGGCGGTACAGAGGGCGCCGAAGCTGGAGACATCCCCCTGCTTGCCCTGCCCCTGATCGCGACCAAAAACCAGCCGCAGAGCGAGCGGCAAGCGCACGACCTGAAGCAGACCCAGACGCAGGGTGAGATAGATACCGGTCCCGACCAGCAGGATCAGCAGGGGCGGGCCCCAGATAAAGCTATCGATGGCGGTTAACGCCGATTGAATTGATGACATGCATCCTCCTTAAGAAACAGAAATTAAGGAGGAGAAGGATGATCTTCCCATAGGTGTCGCGATCGGCCAGAGGCGATCGGATGCGGGCCAAGCCCAGGTACAACCATCCCATCCCCTCTGTCCTTTTGCCTGAGAGTTTCCGGCGCCAGCCTGCCCTTGCGGGTAGTCATGGTGCCTTGCTCCTTCGGCGCCCGATTTAACGGGTCTCTCCAGAGTATCGTCCAGTAGCAGTCCACACCGGTTGCCCGGTACCTGAAAGATTCACTTCTTCGGTGGATGGTTGCCCATCGCTCTCCTGCTACCTTCATCCGAACTAGTTTGGATTAGGAAGTCGGCATGTTAATCCAAAAAATGTGAGCTGTCTCGCACTTGGCCGCCCCCATTTATATTTTTTTAGTGACCACCAGAATCGCAGCAAGAATGTTAAATGTTAGTTAACTATCAACAAGTTAGGCTCTCACGGATCAAATGTGGCCCAAACGGGAAAAATGGCGGATAGAGAACAGTGATCCCTCTCGTTTCGCCAAGAAAATCTTGCCGACATATCCAATCAAAATGCTTGCACACAGAATCAATAAGCCGATAATCCGCTGCATAACCAAGCACTTTGTCATCAATTTATGCACTGTGTTCGGTTGGTCCCACCGGACCGCTCGCCTGACCCGGCCGTCGCCGGTTCAATCGCATATGGCTTGGGCATATCACGCCCCCTAAGGACTTTCAAAAGAGAATGAACGACGCCCTGGTTGCAAAAGATGTGGTCGCACAAGATTACCGTCAGCTGGTTGAACAATTCGGCTCCCCCCTGCTGCTGCTCGACAAGGCAGCCGTCCGCAAACAGTATCGGGCCCTGGCCGCCGCCCTGCCCGATGTACGATTGCACTATGCACTCAAACCCCTGCCCCATGAGGCGGTGGTCTCTGTCTTGAAGGAAGAGGGGGCCTGTTTCGATCTGGCCACCAATGGCGAAGTGGATCTGGTGCGCAGTCAGGGGGTTCGCCCGGGACGTTGCATTCATACCCATCCCATCAAGCGCGACAGCGATATCCGTTACGCGCTGGAGTTCGGCTGCACTGTGTTTGTCTATGACAACCCGCTGGAGCTGGAGAAGTTCATTCCCTACAAGGACGAAGTGAAACTGCTGCTGCGGGTCAGCTTCCCCAACCCCGAGACCAAGGTCGATCTCTCCAAGAAGTTCGGCTGCACTCCGGAGCAGGCGCTGCCGCTGCTGCAACTGGCCCACGCCAAGGGGATCAAGGTGATGGGGCTGTCGTTCCACGTTGGCTCCCAGGTACCTCATGCCCGTCGCCATGTGCAGGCCATCGACGCCTGCCGCGAGATCATGGAGCAGGCCTGGGCGCTCGGGCTCAAGCCCTGGGTGCTGGATATCGGCGGCGGTTTCCCGGTGGATTATGAAGGGGGCGAGTTCGATATCGACGGCTTCTGCGCCCCGATCCGCGAAGCGCTGGCCAAGTTGCCCGCCACGGTGCAGAAGATTGCCGAACCGGGCCGCTTTATCAGCGCACCGGCCATGACTTCGGTTTCCAGCGTGATGGGCAAGGCCCACCGTGGCGACAAGATCTGGTACTACCTGGATGACGGTCTCTACGGCAGCTACAACGGCCAGCTCTATGACCACGTCACCTATCCGGTGAGCACGCCTTATGCCAGTGGCGAGCAACACAACTCGGTGCTCTCCGGCCCCACCTGCGACAGCGTGGATGTCATCCGCGATGGCATCATGCTGCCGGACCTGGCTATCGGCGAGTTGGTGGTTGGCAAGGTGATGGGCGCCTACACCTGGGCCTCGGCCTCCACCTTCAACTTTTTCCCCAAGGCCAGCATCCTCATTCTGGACAGCAGCCAGAAGGGGCAGAAGCTGGTGGCAGTAGCCTGAGCACACCGCTCGCTCGCCAACAGGTTCACTGGGCAAAAACAAGAGGGGGAAGCTTGAGCTTCCCCCTCTCTCATTTCACCAACACCTATCAGATAAACTGACTGGTCAGCAGCCAGCCGGTGTAGGCGACGAAGCAGGTGAGCAGCACGCCCCCCTCCAGCCGGTTGATGCGGCCCTGCCCCTTGCGGCCCAGACACATCACCAGCAGCAGCAGGGTCAGCCCCATCATGATGCTCCAGTCACGGGTGAGCACCTCCGGCGCCACATCGAGCGGGTGGATGCCCGCCGCAATCCCCACCACCGCCAGGGTGTTGAACAGGTTGGAGCCGAGCACGTTGCCAAGGGCCAGATCATGCTCGTTCTTGCGAATGGCGATCAGCGACGAGGCTAGCTCCGGCAGAGAGGTCCCTACCGCGACTATGGTGAGACCAATCACCAGATCGCTGATACCAAGCGCCTGAGCGATGGTCACCGCCCCCCAGACCAGCAGGCGGGAAGCACCGATCAGCAGCACCAGCCCGACCACCAGCCAGAAGATAGCGCTCTTGAGGGACATCCCCTCGCTCTCGATATCCTCGGCGGTCTCGGTATCCAGCGCATCTCCCTTGCCACTCATGCCAGCCCAGATGGACCAGCCCATCAGGGCAACGAAGACGGCCCCCAGAATGACCGCATCCATCCGGCCCAGATGACCATCGATCAGCAGGGCGCCGGAGAGCAGGGTAATACCAAGCAGGATCGGGATCTCCTTGCGCACTACCTGAGAGGCCACCGCGATAGGGCTGATCAGTGCCGTCAGACCCAGGATCAGCGCGATATTGGTGATGTTGGAGCCATAGGCATTACCAAGCGCCAACCCGGGATTGCCCTGGGATGCCGCCAGTGCCGAGACCACCATCTCCGGAGCCGAGGTACCAAAACCGATGATCACCATGCCGATCAGCAGCGGCGGCATCCCCGCATAACGGGCGGTGGCGGCAGCGCCATCGACAAACTTGTCTGCACTCCAGACCAGCAGCGCCAGTCCGGCAATCAGGGCAACAAAAGCCAGGGTCATAGGATCTTCATCTCTTGTTATCTGCAACGAAGCGCCAGCCCAAACGGGCAGGCACCATGGGAAAGTGGCGCCAGTGTAGCTGTGCCACCTCCCATTTCAAGGGGAAATCAAACCGTGATTAACATTTCACAGTGCAGCCAGCAGGCTCGCGGCATCGGAGACCTCGAACTTGCCCGGCTCCTCCAAAAACAGCTGCTCGACCACACCATCGTTGGCGATCAACGCAAAGCGCTGAGCGCGGATGCCGCCAAAGGCGCCGGTATCCTTGGCCAGATCCATCGCCCGGGTCCAGCTGCCGTCGCCATCCGCCAGCATGGTGATCGCCTCGGCATTCTGGGCCGTCTGCCAGGCCCGCATCACGAAGGCGTCGTTGACCGACAGACAACAGATGGCATCCACCCCTTTGGCCATAAACTGATCGGCCAGCACCACATAGCCGGGCAGATGAGAATTGGAGCAGGTGGGAGTAAAGGCGCCGGGTACCGCAAACAGCACCACTTTTTTACCGGCGAACAGCGTCTTGCTATCCCGCAGCTGCTTGCCCTCGGCGGTGATAAAGGTAAATTCGCCCGCAGGCAGGGGTTGTCCTACAGCAATCATGATTTCTCGTCCTGAGTCGTGATGGGAAGTCGCCAGTTTATCCCAGAGTGACGATGCCGCCTAACAGTGGCTCTGAGCCTGACCATGGATAGCGGCAGGCATTTTCCCCTTGGGCAGACTACTCTTGAGCTGGTTTCACGGCGCCAGGAGGCCCCATGCAACACTATTACGATGGTCTGGAAATTCGTCCCCCCGCCATGCGCGAACAGCAGCAACTGGACCAGCTCAATCATCAGCTTACCCATGTCAGTCAATATTGCGCCGGTTACTCCAGCGCCTATCGCCAGTGCCGCCTCGAGGATCTGGCAGAGCTGGCCACCCTGCCACTGCTCGACAGCAAAGAGCTCTTTGCCGCCCAGCAAGCTCATCCCCCCTTTGCCGGTCTCACCGGCCGTCCGGCCAGTCAGGCGCTGCGGGTCTTCTCCTGTCCGGGCCAGCTGGCCATCCCCGAATATGCAGGGGCAGACTGGTGGGGCGCCGCCCGAGCACTTTTTGCCGCCGGCTTCAAGGCGGGGGAAGTAATGCTCAACGGCCACGACTATCATGCTGGCCCCACCGCCTTTATCTTCGATAACGGCGCCCGCCAGCTGGGGGCTCCCGTGGTACCCTGCGGCCCCCACGATACCCAGCGCCAGCTGGAAGCACTGCTGCGCTATCAACCCACCGGCTACGTCGGTCCGCTGGTGACCCTGCTCGACCTGCTGGAAGCGGCCGAGGCAGCGGAGATCCCGAGCGACTCGCTGCGCCGCGCCCTATTGTGCGAAGCCACCCATCCTGAAACCGCACCGCTGCGCGCCATTCACGGCATTGCGGCCCTCAACTGTCTGGTATGGCAGGATGTGGGGGTGGTGGCCTACGAGAGTCAGCCCGGTCAGGGCTTTATCGTCAACGAGAGCTGCATCGTCGAGATCATCGATCCCGCCAGCGGCAATCCTGTGAGTGGCGACGAGACCGGCCAGCTGGTGGTGACCCGGCTCGATCTGGAGTATCCGCTGCTGCGGCTAGCCACCGACTGGCAAGGTCACTGGCTCGCCAAGCCGAGCGCTTGCGGGCGCACCAACCGACGCCTCAAGCTGGTGTAGCAGACCAACTAAATGCACAAAGGCAGACGGGCAGCCATCAGGCTGCCCGTCTTGTCTCTGGAGAAGAGAATATATGAAGTTGGTCAGCGCCTTGCCTGCCAGGTGGCGATGGCGAGCAGGGAGTCGGGGGTAAATTCGCTGGCACGCTCGGCGATCTCGGCCAGGCTCATCCAGTGCACCGCGCTCACCTCTTCGGCCTGCAACTGCAGCGGCCCCTGATAGTGGCAACTGAAGAGGCCACCCCAGACCCGGTAGCCCTCCCCTTCTGCATAAAAGCTGCCAAAGCCCTGCAGAGGAACATCCATAATCCCCAGCTCCTCGGCCAGCTCGCGGCGGGCGGAGCGCTCCATCTCCTCACCGGTGGTGACCACGCCACCGGCGCAGGCATCCAGCATGCCGGGGCAGAAATCCTTGCTGAGGGTGCGTCGCTGCACCAGGATCCGATCCGCGTCGTCGAGCACCAGAATATAGCTGGCGCGATGGCAGAGATTCTCCCGCCGCACCTTGGCTCGCTCGGCCACGCCAATCACCCGGTTATCCTCGTCCACCACATCAACCCATTCCACGCACAGGCCCTTTTATTTGTTCCATTCAAGCCCGCAGTATATCGGTGCAGTGGTTTGCCATGGCACAACTTTTTCGATGACGCCGTCAATTTGCCGAGCCCACAGGCAAAATAAGGATTCATGCAAATCTTTATAAACCGTCATATCAATGTCATCGACCGACACCATAGTGTGCCCTGTCCAGGCAATCAGGGAACCGTGTGATGAAGGTATTCAAGCAGTTATCCCCACGGCAGATCGCTCGCTACATAAAGAGCTTTCATCGAGGCTATTTTGCCATCGAGTCGCTGGGGACATTTGAATTCAACGCGGGCAGGATCAGCCTCCATGGCCTGACCTGCCGCCAGCGGCTAAGACTGGCTCGCCAGATCAATCTGGCGGTCAGACAACTTGGTCACCGCGACCCCTTGCCGGGCATGTGAGTCAAAGGGTCTTGCCCTACTGTCTGTTGTGCATCCATGCTTTGCCCGCCGGCTACTCGCCGCGCGGGCCGTTTTCGATATCGGTAATGATGCCGTTGCGCACCGTCACAAAACGCATGAACTCGTTCTTGCCGAAGTTGTAGGTCCAGCGTTCACCATATTTGACCTGCACCATGTTGCCAAACTGGTTCTCCTCGTTGCGGTTGAGCTCTTCACGCAACATCGGCTCACCGCACTTGAGCAGCATCTCGGCGGTGGTGTCTCCCTCGGTGATCAGGGCGTTCTTGCAGCGCATGGCATCAGCACTGGCCGGAATGCTCAGCAGCAACAGGGCCAGCCCCGCTACTTTCTTCATCTTCTTGCTCATCGGGTTCTCCTTATCCTCTCTAATGAGCCGCAGTATGCCTGTTCCCGTTTCTGAAAAAACCAGTAAAAAGCGCAAAAGTGCCGCCCTTTTCTGCTCTCCAGCCTGCTGGTCGCGACAAATGCTGTCTATCACATAGCCCAAAAACAAACGGCGACCCGAGGGTCGCCGTTTGCATCAAGCCAGCAGGATCACAGGATGTCCAGCAGCTCGACTTCAAATACCAGTGCAGAGTAAGGCGGGATGGAGCCCGCGCCACGGGCACCGTAAGCCAGATCGTGGGGGATGTAGAGCTTCCACTTGGAACCAACCGGCATCAGCTGCAGCGCTTCAACCCAGCCAGCAATCACGCCGGTCACCGGGAATTCAGCCGGCTGGCCGCGAGCAACAGAGCTGTCGAATACGCCACCGTGGGTGAAGGTACCGTGGTAGTGCACACGCACGGACTGACCGGCTACCGGAACGGCACCGTTGCCTTCTACCAGCACTTCGTACTGCAGACCGGAGTCGGTCACCTTCACTTCAGCGCGCTTGGCGTTGTCAGCCAGGAAGGCTTCGCCGTCAGCAGCGGCGGCCTTGGCGGCGGCTTCCTGCTCTTCTTGCATACGCGCAGTGATCACCTGGAAGGCATCATTGATATCGTCACGGCTGACCGCGAACTCCAGACCATTCAGGGCATCTGCCAGACCTTGTTGCAGGGCCGGGATATCCAGACCGGCGAAGGCTTGCTGCGCCAGCTGATCACCCATGTTGCGGCCGATGCCATAGCTGGCCTTCTGTTCGATAGAGTCGTATTGGGACATTGAGATGTTGCTCCAGATCCATGTAGTAAAGAGGCGGGATAATATCAGACTTTTGGCCGGGGTGCTGCCGGGGGTGCCCCTGATTTCCCCGTCAGTGGGAGGAACTTCACACAAGATGCGGATGAACGCCGCCCAACGGCGGCGATCTGCTTAACCGCGATCCAGCAAGGCTCTGACCGCAGCCACCTTGGCGCCATCGGTGATATTGACCCGACCATCATCCGAAGTGCCCATATTCACTCCGTGCGGCACCATGCCACCGCGCCAGCCCATGCCGGACATATGCACTTCGCTCACTCCGGTGAACTCGATGATGGTACGCACGTTGTCGGCATTGACCCCGGCCCCCGGCATCAGGCTGGCACGCCCCCCCAGCGCCTGCTGCATCTCCTGCAGGGTTTCCAACCCAGCCAACGCAGTCGGCGCATGGCCCGAGCTTAAAATGCGCTCGCAACCGGCCGCGACTATGGTCTCCAGATCGAGGCGCCAGTCGGAGGAGAGGTCGATGGCGCGATGGAAGGTGACCCCCAACGGCCCTGCTGCATCCACCAGCTGTTTGAGCTTGGCGGCAGGGACCCGTCCCTCCTCATCCAGCAAACCGACCACCACCCCTTGCAACCCCGCAGAGCGGGCCGCCGCGATATCTTGCAGCATCATCTCGAACTCGCCGTCATTGAAGCAAAAATCCCCGGCACGCGGGCGGATCATGGCATAAACCGGCACGCTGGCGTGGCGGGCTGCCTGCTGCATAAAACCGTAGGAGGGGGTCAGGCCCCCCAGACCCAGCGCAGAGCAGAGCTCGATGCGATCCGCCCCGGATTGCTGGGCGGTGAACAGGGATTCCAGGTTGTCGATACAGATTTCAAGACGGGTCATGAGGACTCCTTTTTCGGGGAGATCAGACCCCACATCTGATCTCATAGATTGAGCAAGGCTGCGCCGCGCACACCACCGGCACCGCCGAAGCGGGCCTGGCGGATCTCGGGCAGGGCGACCCCGGGCAGCAAGTGACCGGGCAGACGCAGCGGCAGCTGTTCATAGAGGGCGGGCAGGCCGCTCAGGCCGCCCCCCAACACCACCACCTCGGGATCAATCACCGAAATGGCGGTGGCAAGCCCGGCGGCCATGATCTCCAACCAGCAGTCGACCGTCTCGACCGCATGGGGTTCATGGGCCTCGAAGCGTCCCACAATCTGGTGACCCGTGGCGCGCTGGCCATGGAAATGGTGATAGAGACGCTCCAGACCGGTGCCTGAAGCATAGGTTTCAAAACAGACCAGACGACCGCAACCGCAACGGGGACGGGGCAACTCGGGGTACTTCATCAGCATGGTCGCGGGCAAGGGGTAGTGACCAATCTCGCCAGCCAGCCAGTTGCGCCCCTGAATAAGCTTGCCCGCCAGATAGACGGCACCGCCGATGCCGGTGCCGATGGTGACGCCGAGCGCACTGCCGGCGCCGTCGGCTGCCCCTTGATGCACTTCGGACCAGAGGAAGCAGTTGGCGTCGTTATCTACCTTGACCGGCCGCTCCAGCAGCTCGGCCAGATCGGCGCCCAGATGGCGACCATTGATGGAGGGCAGATTAGCCGCCACTATGCTGTGATCCTGGCTGTTGATGACACCGGGGAAACCGATACCGACCGAGCCCCGTGCGCCGAAGCGGGCATCCGCCTGCTCGACCCGGGAGCGGATCAGCTGCTGCAACCCCTCGTAATCGTTGCCCGGGGTGCTCATGCGCTCCTCGTGGCAGAGGTTCAATGCACCGTCATAGACCGCGAAGGCGATCTTGGTGCCACCGATATCAAAGCCGTAATACATGCCAGCACTCCCTTGTCAGCCCGTGTTTATCCAACTCTGTTTCAAGGGGGACATTGTATTAATTCGCAAAAAAAATAAAGTGACCGAAGGCGAAAAACGGGAGAGTGATCAGAGCAAACGGCTCATTTGTCGCTGCAGGCAGGGCTGCCCGAGGCTTATCAGGGTGCGCTCCTCACCATCAAAGACGAAGCCGCGGCGCAGGTAGAACCCCTCGCCGATGTGGTTGCCATCGAGCAGCCACAATTTGACGCTATGGCAACCGGCGCGGCGCATCTGCATCGCCACCGCCTGCCACAGCCGTTTGCCATAGCCTTGTCGCCAATGGTCGGGATGGAGGTAAAAAGCGCGGATCAGGGCATGGTACTGTCCCGCTTGCTGCTGTGGTTGCCAGTAGAGCAGGCCAATCACCACCTCATCGAGACAAAGCAGCATGGGCCTTGGGCCCGGCTCGGCCAGACGGCTCTGCCAAATCTGCAGATGGGCGGTGACATCGAGCTGCTCCAGCAGGTCAGCACCGAGCACCTGGCCATAGGCAGCGAGCCAGCTGGCTCGCTGCATCACCGTCATGGCAGCAGCATCGTCGCTGCGCGCCATACGCAGGCTTATGCCTTGCATTGGGGCACCAGACCGTTGGCGCGGGCCTGCTCATAGAGCGGCAGCACTTGCGCCTGTTGCGCCTGCAACTCGGCGATCCGGTTCTCGTTGCTCGGGTGGGTGGAGAGCAGTTGCGGCGGGGTGTTGCCACCGGCGGCGGCACTCATGTTTTGCCACAGGGGGATCGCCTCGGCCGGATTGAACCCGGCGCGCGCCATCAGCTCAAGCCCCAGCCGATCCGCTTCGCTCTCCTGAGTACGGCCATAGGGCAGCATCACCCCCACCTCGACCCCGAGGCCAAGGGCGGCCATGGTGGCGCCGCGATACTCGCTGGTGCCCATGGCAATGTCCGCAGCCGCCAGACCGATCCCCGCCAGCTGGCTGCGCGAGAGTCGCTCGTTGGAGTGCTGGGCCAGCACGTGAGTCAGCTCGTGGCCGATGACGGTCGCCAGCTGATCCTGATTCTTGGCCACCTTGAGCAGGCCGCTGTAGACCCCGATCTTGCCGCCGGGCAGGGCGAAGGCGTTGACCTGTTTGGAGTCAAACACCACCACTTCCCAGTTGGTGATGCCATAGCTGGCCGGCACCTGGGCGGTCACCGCCTTGGCGACACAGGAGACATAGGCGTTGAGTTTGGCATCCTTGCTCACCTTCTCCTGCTTCTTCATCTGCTCGAAGGAGTCGGCTCCCAGCTGGTTCATCTGCTGGGGAGAGTAGAGCAGCATCTGGCTGCGACCGGTCGGCGACTGGGCGCAGGCGACCAGCAGGGAACTACAGAGGGCTACCATGCCAAACTTGGTGAGGGACGCAATCATGAAGGGATCCTTTGCCATAACGTTGCCCTATTCTCGGAAATGCCGCCCTGCTGCGCAAGGGAGCCAGCCCCCGGCTGGCGGAAAAATATCCATCCTGCGCTATTAACAAAACTGACAGCCGCCAAAAACAAAACGAGCCCGCTTGGGGCTCGTTTTATCAGGGCATGCTGACTGCAGGCAGTTACATGATACCCAGCTTTTTCAGGTCAGCCTGTACCACCTTGGCCGGCACCGGCACGTAGCCATCTTTGGCAACGATGTTCTGGCCTGCTTTGGAGAGCATCATCTTGACGAACTCTTGCTCCATCGGGGAGAGCGGCTTGTTCGGATGCTTGTTCACATAAACGTACAGGAAGCGTGACAGCGGATACTTGCCGGTGATGGCGTTATCGGAGGTCGCTTCGATGAAGGTCTTGCCATCTTTGGAGAGCGGTACTGCACGCACGCCGGAGGTGACATAACCGATACCGGAGTAGCCGATGCCGTTCAGGGAGGCAGAGACAGACTGCACCACGGAAGCAGAACCCGGCTGCTCGTTCACGCCGCTCTTGAAGTCGCCGTTACACAGGGCGTGCTCCTTGAAGTAACCGTAGGTACCGGATACGGAGTTGCGACCGAACAGTTGCAGATCCTTGCTGGACCAGTTGCCGTCCAGACCCAGATCAGACCACTTGGTGGCAGCCTTGGCTTCGCCGCACTTGAGGGTGCTGGAGAAGATGGCGTCAATCTGCGGCATGGTCAGCCCCTTGATGGGGTTGTCCTTGTTGACGAACACCGCCAGTGCATCGACTGCAACGCGGATGGCAGTCGGCTTGTAGCCGTAACGCTTCTCGAATGCTTCCTCTTCACCGGCCTTCATGGCACGGCTCATCGGACCGAACTGGGCAACACCTTCGGTCAGGGCAGTCGGGGCGGTAGAAGAACCGGCGGCCTGGATCTGCACGTTGACGTTGGGGTACAAACGCTTAAATTCTTCGGCCCACAGAGTCATCATGTTGGCCAGGGTGTCCGAGCCGACAGAGGACAGGTTGCCCGAAATGCCGCTGGTCGGTGTGTAATCCGGCAGATCTTTATCCACACCGGCAGCCAGGGCGCTGACAGAAAACAGGGTTGCTGCGGTGAATCCGATTACACCAGCCAGTTTGTTGAGTTTCATCCAATCTCTCCAAAGTTACAGAAGGTCCGTTCTTAAGACGGCGCCAGTATCTGACCTGGCAGTGACAAATTTATGGATTTAATGTGACACTTTAATGACATGGCGACAGATTTGAACAAATGAAAAGAGGGCCCGTTCAAAGGCCCTCTTTTTGCAGCTAACCCATTGCCATAAAAGACTATTTAATCACCACCATACGACTCGGGATGAGAAAGCTGAAGCGGCTGCCAAGGCCAACCCGGCTCTCGATATCGAGCTGGCAGTCATGATGACTGAGGGCATGCTTGACGATGGCAAGGCCCAAGCCTGAGCCGCCGGTGTGGCGCGAGCGTGCCTTGTCGACCCGATAGAACCGCTCGGTCAGCCGCGCCAGATGCTCGGGGGCAATCCCCTCCCCTTCATCGCTCACGGCAAACAGCGCCATCGCCCCCTGCTTGCGCCACTCCACAGTAATTTTTCGCCCCGCCGGGGTGTAGTGGATAGCGTTGTAGACCAGGTTGGAGACGGCACTGCGCAGCTGCTCCTGATCCCCGCGCACCAGCAGATTGGGCTGCACCACAAATTCAATCTGGTGGACCCGTTCGCCCGAGAGCGCCCGCGCCTCCTGCTCCAGCAGCCCCAGCATGGCAGGCATGTCCACCAGGTGGGAGAGATCCACGGTCGGGGCCGCCTCGATACGGGAGAGGGTGAGCAGCTGATTGACCAGATTATCCATCCGGATAGTCTGCTCCATCATCACCCGATGCGCCTTGGCCCACATGGCGGGCGGGGGCGGCTCCTCGGTCATCTCCAGATAACCCTTGAGCACGGTCAGCGGGGTACGCAGCTCGTGGGAGACGTTGGAAACGAAGTGCTTGCGGGTCTTCTCGAGACTGCGCAAGCGGGTGACATCGCGCACCACCAGCATCGCCTGATCCGAGGCGTAGGGCATGATGCGAAACTCGAGAAACTTCTCCTCGTTGACCGGGGAGTGCATCTCGAGGGGCTCGTCATATGCCCCCTTGCCCAGATAGGCGTTAAAGGCCGGATTGCGAATGAGGTTGCCGATATGCTGGCCGGCATCCTCCGGCCAGCGAAAACCGAGCAGTTGCTCCGCCAGCCGGTTGCACCAGAGGATGCTGCCATCGGTGCGAAACACCACGGCGGCATCTGGCAGCGCCTCGGCACCCTCCCGGAAGCGGCGGATCAGCCCCGCCAGCTCGCGGCGACGGGCGCGGTGGCGCTGCTGCAACTTGTAGATACCGTTGAAGATGTACTCCCAGCTACCATTGCCGCTGGGGGGCACCAGGCTGCGGTCGTGCCACAGCCAGTCAGAGAGCCGCTTCTGGAAGCGATAGTGCCAGCCCAGATGCAACACGGCCGCCACCAGCAGGCAGAGAGCAAGGTGATCAACCAACCAGCCAACCAATGCGAAGGGGGCGTAAAAAAACGCCATTCGCCACAACTGTCGCCGCCAGGCGTAAGGTTGCAACATAACTGCCTCTAGAGACGGGTTGAGAAGCGGTATCCGGCTCCACGCACCGTCTGGATCAATCTGTCGTGCCCTGTCTCTTCAATCGCCTTGCGCAGGCGACGAATATGCACATCCACGGTTCTGTCCTCGACGTACACATTGGTACCCCAGACATTATTGAGCAGCTGTTCACGGCTGTAGACCCGCTCGGGGTGAGTCATGAAGAAGTGAAGCAGCTTGAATTCGGTCGGCCCCATGTCGAGCGCCTTCTCTTCGGCACTGACCCGGTGGGAGACAGGATCGAGTTTCAGCCCCTGCACCTCGATCACCTCGTCTACCGAGGTGGGCGACACGCGGCGCATCACCGCATGGAGGCGAGCGGTCAGCTCCTTGGGCGAGAACGGCTTGGTGATATAGTCGTCGGCACCGGCCTCCAGACCACGCACCTTGTCCTCCTCTTCACCGCGGGCGGTGAGCATAACCACCGGGATCTGGCGCGTCACCTCATCCTGCTTGAGCTGCTTGATAAACTGGATGCCACTGCCGCCCGGCATCATCCAGTCGAGCACGATGAGTTCGGGGTAGGGTTCGCGCACCTTCGCCAGTCCATCGGCGTAATCTTCCGCTTCAATCGTCTCATATCCCTTCTGCTCCAACACGAAGCAGAGCATTTCGCGGATCGGTGCTTCGTCCTCGACCACCAGAATTCGCTTAGCCATTCCCTTCTCTCTCCTCTGTGAAGATGGGTGCGCCAATTATTAGAATTTTCTGTGACACTTTTATGACTTTATGACAGGCGGGATGATAAACGTTTTCAGATTCAGTTGGCAGCAGTACGTTGCAACAAGTCCCACCGGTTGCCGCTGATATCCTCAAATACCACCACGGTGCCATATGGTTCATCGCGGGGCTGTTCACAAAAATGAACACCGTACGCCTGCATGCGCTGGTAATCCCCCCAGAAATCAGTGGTCTCGAGGAACAGAAATACCCGGCCACCGCCCTGCTGGCCGATGGCGGCCTGCTGCTGCGCATTGGCCGCTTGTGCCAGCAGCAACGCGGAACCGGAGGCGCCTTTGGGGGCAACCCGCACCCAGCGCTTGCCCGGTTTGCCCGGTTCATCAAGAGGAGTGTCCTCCAGGAGCACAAAGCCAAGTCCCTCGGTAAAAAAGCGAATGGCCTGATCGTAATCAGCCACCAGCAGAGTCAGCGCCCCTATGTGTTGTGTCATAACTGCTTGCTCATGTTGAAAGCGATATTGGAATAAAGCATACGGCATCTCGACGCATCGCAGTCAGTGGCTCGCAACCCGGTTGCGACCCTGCGTCTTGGCCTGATAGAGCGCCTCGTCGGCACGTTTGAGCACCTGCTCCGGCGACTCACCCGCACGTTCAGCCACCCCGAACGAGGCGGTCACCCGCAATCCGGACGGCCAATGGATATCAGCCTCCAGGGTAGCGCGCAACCGCTCGGCCAGCGCACAGGCCCGCAGCTCATCGTAGTGAAGGCAGACCAGCACGAACTCCTCACCGCCCCAGCGCACCAGATGGCAGAGCGCATCACAATGGAGCAGGATCTCGCTGACCAGATGCTTGAGCACCTCATCACCCACCGGGTGACCGTGGATGTCGTTGATCTGTTTGAAGTGGTCAACGTCGATATAGATGAAGGAAAACGACAGATCAGCGATATCGGCCAACAGTCGCTCACCACCAAGCCGGTTGAAAGCACCGGTCAGTGGATCATAACAGGCCTCCTCACGGGTGCGGCGATTCTCTTCGCTCAGGGTACGGTTCAGCACCTCCACCTCAAGCTTGGCCTGATGGGCATGCAACAAACGCTGCTTCATGGCGAGGTGGTTAACCAGAAAGACTGCACAGCCATAGATAAACCAGACAAACAGGATCAACCGGTAGAAAAGGGTAGGCTCAAGCCAGTTGCCATGAAACTGCAGCTCCTCGATCACCACGCCATACTCACCCGGCGACATATATGAACCCGCAGCAATCTCGATGGCGTAGACCCGGCTCAGATCAGGCCCCTGTAACTGTAACGGCACCTTGTAGCGCTTGATCCACCAGGTTGCTGGGGTAAACACATCGAGAGGCACCTCGTGGACCTTGCCGTAATCGGCAGGACGAAAGATGATTTCGTTGAATTTGGATTGCAACGTGTCATCCATCTTGTCGAAAAGCGGATTGTAGTTGCGCAGGTAGAAACGCCAATCCTGCTCCTCACCACCCGTCACGCTCAAGCGGATATGGAGAGTATTAAATCGGGCAAGATTGATACCCTTTTCGCGCACGGTCAGGGTGAGAACCAGACCACAGCTGGGATAGCTGTCGGGGCTAGCAGTCAGTACACACTCTACGCCGGGATTACCATCGGCCGAGGGACGGTAACTCACCGCTCCCGGTGCCGCATCCTCCGCCTTCAACACGCTTACCGAGAGCGGCCACTCCTTGATATCAAGCACCCGTTCGGGACCAAACTCGAACAGCAGGATGGAGCAGCCAGTCAGCGCCAGCAAATACCAGAACAGCAACTCGGCAAAACGGGAACTGGAAGCGATCATGCTGACCCCATCGCGTAAATAGGAATACCCGTGCAACTGGAACAGGCGGTGGCACCGGATAGCACGCGATAACAAGCCACCATGATAACCCCGTGAATCACAAAAAACATGCCACTTATCAAGGAGTTCACCGCTCTCTGTCACGTTTTTAAAGCACAGTGCCAACCCGCATTGCCGACTGCTGGCGATAACGCTGGGGGGAGCAGCCCAGCTCCCGGTTGAACATGGCGATAAAGGCCGAGGTGGAGCCGTAACCAAGTCGCCAGCTGATCTCCTGAATGGGCATGTCCCCCTTGAGCCAGGCCAGCGCCTTGAGCAGCCGCAGCCGTGCCCGCCACTGACCGAAGCTCATCCCCAGCTCCCGCAGGCAGCGCCGCGCCAGGGTGCGCTCTGTGGTATGCAGTTGTCCGGCCCACTGGGCCAGAGTTCGGGGATCGGCAGGATCGCTGTGTAACGCCGCCAGCATGGGAGCCAGCAGCTTGTCCTGACTCATCGGCAGGTAGCTCTCCTGACAGCGGGTGCGCGCCAGTCGCTCCACCAGCAACTCGGCCTGACGCTGATCCCACTCATCCGCCATATGGCTCACCCGCCGTTCGCAAAAATCGCTCAGCAGGGCGCGAATAAGTGGGGTGAGCAGTAGCAATCTGGGCTCTGGCGGCAGCTTGGCCGCCAGCTCGTGGTTGACGTAGATGGAGGTGTAGTCGAGGGTCTGCTCGTTGTAGGAGGTGTGCTCGAGATCCGCCGGCACCCAGATAAGATAGTCGGCAGGGGCCACCAGTCGCTGCTCCCCCAGCTCTATCTCCATGATCCCCAGGCTGATCATGTTGAGCTGGCCCCAGGGGTGGGAGTGCAGCACGGTCGCGCTGTCGGCCAGCATCTGCTGGTAACTGAAATAGAGCGGATTGGGAGCGGGCAGAACGACATCTACCGGCTGAAAGTGGTGAGTGGCCATCAGCGCCCCTTGTCAGCGAGAGAGAGGAGCAGGCGTGATGCAACGCCCTGTTGGCTCGGTCTCCGGCACAGGCCAAAAGCAGCCATCAGTTGCGGGCAGACGCTGCCCGTATGGGCTGGAATAAGGTGCATCAGAAAGAGTTGTCTTTTCTGCTGGGTCATCTGTCTGTTTTACGCTACTTGATAATATAAAGACAAGGGTAGACTTGGCACCCTGTTAATAAGGAGCCTCTGATGCGAATCTTTTCCCCTCTTCTCTTTCCGCTGATGGCTGTGCTGATCTGGGCTACCAATACCGTGGTGTCCAAGGCGGCCGCCAGCGTGCTCGACCCCGCGGCTATCTCCTTCTATCGCTGGGTGATCGCCGCTCTGGCGCTGACCCCCTTCTGTCTGCCCACCCTCTGGCGGCGACGCAGTGAGGTTCGCCCCTGGCTCGGCAAGCTGCTGGTGCTGGCGGCGCTCGGTATGGTGCTCTACCAGTGTCTGGCCTATTACGCCGCCCACAGCACCTCGGCTACCAATATGGGGGTGATCGGCTCCCTGATTCCGCTGCTCACCCTGCTGCAAGGGGCGCTCTTCTTCGGCCAGCGTCCCGGCAAACAGGCACTGCTCGGCATGAGTATCTCCCTGTTCGGAGTGCTCTGGCTGCTTGGCAAGGGCGAACCGCTCGCACTGCTCCATAACGGCATCAACCCGGGGGATGGCATGATGCTGCTGGGGTCCGCCAGCTACGCCCTTTACGGCCTCTTGATCCGCCGCTGGCAACTGCCGTTTGGCCCTTGGCTCAACCTCTACATGCAGATCCTGCTGGCGTTACTGCTGCTGGTGCCGCTCGCTCTCAGCGCAGACTCGATGGCGGTGCCAGCCGAAGGATGGGGACTGGTGCTCTTCGCCGGGCTTGCCTCCTCCCTGCTGGCGGCTTACTGCTGGATGCGCGGCCTCGCCTGCATGGGCGCCGAGCGCACCTCGGTCTTTATGAACCTGATGCCGCTCTGTACGGCGCTGATCGCCGTCGTCGGCCTGGGCGAGCCGATCCATGGCTACCACCTGCTGGGTGGCGGACTGATCCTGGGCGGGGTGATGACCTCCCAGCTGAAAAAGCGTGTCCCACTGCCGGAACACAATGCGGCCTGACGGGCAACATGCAAAAAGCAACAAGGGAGCCGCTGGCTCCCTTGTTCATTTCTATCGTGTTCTAGCGACGGTGAACCGACTTCACCCCGCCCGGCGCCAGCGGTAGCGCCGCTCCGGCCGCCCCCGCTGGCCATAGTTGAGATCCACATCCACCCGATCTTCCGACTCCAGATACTCCAGATAGCGGCGCGCCGTGGTGCGGCTGAGGGAGAGCCGCAGCGCCACCGTGTCGGTGGAAAAGACGTTCTCCGGCTCGCCCGCCAGCAGATCCAGCACCTGACGCAGGGTGATGCTGTCGATCCCCTTGGGAGTGACGCGCATCTCCTTAATCTGGGAGCGCCCCCCCTTGCCCAGCAACTTGTCGAGATCTTCCTGCTCCAGCCGACCCCGCTCGCACAGACGGCTGTGCAGTTGCAGGATCTCGTCCAGACTCTGCTGGATGCGAAACAGCCGCAATGGTTTGATGACGTAGTCATGAACCCCCAGATTGAGGGCCTGCTGGATGGTCTCCACATCCCGCGAGGCAGTCACCATGATGACGTAGGCTTCGCGGTTGTGGCTACGCAGGCGGCTCACCCACTCAAGGCCGGAGCCATCGGGCAGGGAGACATCCACCAGCAGCAGTTGGGGCACCACACCGGCCATCATGGCATCGGCCTGGGCCAGGGTGCCGGCCCGCCCCAGCAGGGAGAAACCGGGGGTCGCCGCCACCAGTTCTGACAAGATGGCACCGATCCGATCGTCATCTTCAATAACAAGCGTGATTATTGGGTCCATGGCTCACATTAATTGGTTTTTATTCAAGTAGATACCAAACAGGGTGGTCTGCTCGGCGGTTCGCCGCCATTCTATCACACCCTCGTGCCGACCCACGGTCTCCTTGACCAGGAACAGACCCACCCCGTGATCGCCGCTCTGGCGACTCACCCCGTAATCGAACAGGTGATCGGCCAGCTCCTCATCGACCCCCTCGCCGCTATCCTCCACCTCGATCACCAGCCGCCGCCCCACATCGCACAGGGACAGCAGCACCCGCGGCGGTCGCTGCTGGCGGTTGCGCCAGGCCGCCTGCAGGCTGTTGTCCAGCAGGTTGCCAATGAGGGTGATGAGATCGGCCGAAACCGAGGCCGGATACTCCGCCAGCGCCGAATCGGGATCGAGCTCCAGGGTCACCCCCAGCTCGCGGGCCCGGCTGAACTTGCCGAGAATCAGCCCCGCCACCGGCTTGTTGTCGATCAGCCGCAGCAGCTCCTGCAGCATGGTCTGGCACGCTTCGTTCTCCTGCTGGATCAGCTCCACCGCCTGATCCACATGGCCCAGCTGCAACAGGCCGGAGAGGCTGCTCAGCTTATTGGCAAACTCGTGGCTCTGCATCCGCAGCATCTCGGCATACTGGCGCAGATGGGTCACCTGTACCCCCAGACTGGCGGCCACCTCCGGACGGCTGAAGATCAGCAGCCGCCCCGGTGCCTTGCCCTGCACCGCCTGCCAGCGGCCGACGAAGGACTCCCCCTGAATGGTGAAGCTCACTTCCCCCCCCTCCTGCTCCAGACAGGGGGCAAGGGGTGGCACCAGCTCCGCCAGCGACTGCCCCTGCAGGGCGTGGCGCCCGGTGACCGGCAGCCGCAGCTGATAGCTGGCGGTGCTGTTGATCATGTTGATGTTGCCGCGGCCATCGAGGGCAATCACCCCTTCGGTGATGTGCTCCAGCACCAGATCCTGCAGGGTGAAGCGGCGCACGATCGCCTCCGGCTCCAGATCGAGCAGGGTCTTGCGCAGCAGGTATTGCACCCAGAGTGCCAACAGCAGACCGCACCCCAGCACCGCCACAATGGCGCAGACGAGCAGGGCTACCCGCTCCATGTAGATGCCCTCCACCTGCTGCATCAGGTAGCCCACCACCACGGCCCCCATGACGCGCCCATCACCGCCCACCACCGGGGAGAAGCAGCGGATCGCCGGCCCCATGGTGCCCCGATCCTTGGAGCAGTAGCTGCGCCGCTCCTGCAGCGCAGGCCAGATATCCTCACCACGGAACTTCTGTCCCACCAGCTCGGGGTTGGGGTGGCTGAGACGACGGCCATGTTCGTCGGTCACCACCATATAGGTGGCATCGGTGCGGTTGCAGACCGCCTCCATGTAGTCGCGCAGGGTAGGGTCACTGCCCTGACGCAGGGCCTCGACCACCCGGGTGTCCGCCGCCATGACCCGTGCCAGATCGCTCCCCTTATCCTGCAGATTGCTCTCCAGCAGATGACGGATAAAGAGGGCCAGCAAGCTGCCAAGAATGAGGATCAGCAGCAGGGAGAGCCCGAGAGAGAGGGTGACCAGCTGATGGCGAAGTTTCATGCACATACCTTAAATCGTCAGGACGCAGCCCAATAGTGCGGATGCCACCAGGTCTGGTCAATCAAAGGTGCAGGATCACCGGAAAAATCGGCTAGGCCCTCCTCGCGGGCACAGAGCGCGACCGCTCTGGCCACGGCGCGGGCCACCTCTCCGACCTGTTCAATCGGGGGCAGCAGTCGGCCCGCCACCAGCGGATAGGCGCCGACCGCCCGCACCGCGGCCAGCAACATGCAGTCGCTGATGCGGCGTGCCTTGACGGCGCAGGCCCCGAGGCCAATGCCCGGGAAGACATAGACGTTGTTGCACTGGGAGACAACCCGCCGCTCACCGGCCACCGTCACCGGCGCAAACGGGCTGCCGGTCGCCAACAGGGCGCGGCCACCCGTGGCCGCCCACACCTGCTCGGGCGTCGCTTCGGCGCTGCGGGTCGGGTTGGAGAGCGGCAGGATCACCGGCTGCTCGCACACCTCCCCCATCGCCTGCAACACCTCGCCAGTAAAGAGGCCGCCCTGACCGCTCACCCCGATCAGCACAGCCGGGCGCACCTGGCGGATGGTCTCCAGCAGCGAACTACTCCCCTCCTCCACGGATCGAGCAAACGGCTGCTGGGCGCGGGTCAGTGCAGGACGATCGGCACAGACCACCCCGTCCTGATCAAACAGCCAGACCCCCTCACTGCCGCCCGCCAGCTGGGCCAGCATGGCGGCGATGCCGCAACCGGCAGAACCGGCGCCGACGATCAGCACAGGAGCATCGCACAAGGCGGTGCCCACCTGCTGCAGACCGGCCAGCACACAGGCGGAGGCGACTGCCGCCGTACCCTGAATATCGTCGTTGAACATGCAGAGCTCGTCGCGATAACGGGTCAGCAAGTTGGCGGCATGCTTGCCGGCAAAGTCTTCAAACTGCAGCACCACCTGTGGCCAGCGCTTGCGAATGGCGGCCACCACCTTGTCCATGAAGTGGTAGTAGCTCTCGCCGTCGATGCGCGGGGATTGCCAGCCGAGGTAGGAGTCATCCTCCAGCAGCTCGGGGTTGTTGGTGCCCACATCGACACAGAGCGGCAGGGTGCGCGCCGGATTGATGCCGCCAGCAGCGGAGTAGAGCGCCAGCTTGCCGATACAGATCCCCATGCCGCCGATACCGAGATCGCCAAGCCCCAGCACCCGCTCGCCATCGGAGATGACGATCACGTCTACCTCCTGCTCCACCGACTCGAGGATGTCGTCGAGATCGTCCCTGTCATGCCAGGAGAGATAGAGACCGTGGCTGCGCAGATAGAGGTCACTGTGGCGCTGGCACGCCTCCCCCACCACCGGGGTGTAGATGATCGGCAGCAGCTCCGGCAGGTGGTGGCGCACCAGATCGTAGAAGAGCACCGGGTTGTCCTCCTGCAGTTGGCGCAGCAGCAGATGCTGGTCAAACGGACTCTGCATGGCGCTGACCAACCGGTAGATCCGGCGCCGCTGCTGGGAGAGGGACTCCTCCTTGTGGGGCATACGCCCCCGCACGCCCTGACGCTTGCGCTCAGCATAGGGCAGGCTGGTGCCCATCATGATGTCGTTCATCTTGTTTGTTCCTCAATCCGGTATCAGGCGAGCAGGGAGATAAGGGCGGTGGCCAGGATCAGCATCACTGCGCCGCCGAGACGGGAGGAGATCTGGGCAAAGGGCATCAGCTTCATGCGCTGGGCCGCCGAGAGCACGGCTACGTCGCCGGTGCCGCCCATGTTGGCCATGCAGAGTCCGCCGGTGATGGCCGCCTCGATGGGATAGAAACCGATCATCCGGCCCACCAGCGCCGCGCCGAGGGCGCCACCGATCACGGTGACCATGACCAGCACGAAGTAGCTGATGGAAAAAGCGCTGATCAGCTCCGGAATACTGGTATAGGCGACGCCGATCCCCACCAGCAGGGAGGGGGTCAGGTTGCTCACCACAAACTGATACCAGTCGGCAGCCGCCTGCTCATAACGGCGCGGCAGCAGGCCGCTCACCTTGATAAAGGCAACCGCCAAAATCATCAGGGCGAAGGGGTGCATCGGGATAAAGTTGCCAAGCAGGGAGCCCAGCACAAACATGCTGGAGCTGATGAAAAGGCCCATACCCAGACTATGCAGGGTCGGCGCTTCGACCTGCTCTTCGGCGATGCTCTGGCTGTTTTCCTTGACCATCAACTTGCCGTTGCCGGTCAGGGAGGGGTAACGGCGACCAAGGCGCGCCAGCAGGGAGCCCACCAGAATGGCCAGGGTATTGGCGATCACCACCGCCGGTACCATGCGTGACAAGAGATCCGCACTGGACATCTGCATCGGGCCGGAGAGGATCTCCACCAGAGGCACCGCGCCAGCCCCCATGCCACCGCCCATGATGGGCAGGCCGATCAGCAGCACCGCATTCTTGAAGCCATACCCCATCAGGGAGCCGACCAGCCCCACGCTCAGCAGCGCCAGTGCGACGCCACCAAGAATGACCGGCAGGTAGCGCATGGCGGCATTTTTCAGCAAAGCGCCGCTCATGCCGAACACGGAGCCAGTCACCAGACTGGCGATAAAGAAGTTGAGAAAGCCTCCCTCCTTCATGAAGTTGGTGATGACCTGCCCCGCCTGCACCGGCAGCAGCTGATATTCAAACAGGGCGGCGCCGCCAAAGATGGCGAGGATGGTGCCGCCACCCAGATATTCACGGATCGGCATGATCCGCTCACCCAACTCGGTCAGCAGGGTGCCCAGCACAAACATCAGTGCCAGCGCACCGACCATGCCCAGCGGCAGCGAGCCGTTCCAGCCGGAAAAGAGAACGCAGGTCGCCAGCCCCAGAAATATAAAGAGCGGCATACCGGCAATTTGTTGGCCGCCCATAAAGGCGGCCTTTTCTTGTGTGGTTTGTAGGGGTGAGAGGTTTTTCATTGTTATGTACTCTGCGTGTGATTGTGGCCGCTACTTTATTGATCCCCCTCTCCCCTGTCGGTTAGCCAGACTGCAAAGCCATATAAAAACATTAAAAACTTAAACATCATGGTGCCTCCAACATGCGCAGCACAATAGAACACCAGACATCCGATACCCGACCAAGTCAGGAAATAAGGTGATAAAACGAGCGACCATAATGGCGGATATTTGGGTGATCAGTAGTAATAACGATGCGATGATCTCCCCCCTTCTGGCAAATAACAGAGCCAGATGACAAGCTCTGCGACCATTTATCGCCACAGCTCCTGTGAGTGATAATCAGCGGGCAATGTCATCGCCATAACGCGAGTGCCACGGCGTGCCACATCAGGGTTTGAGTCGGCGTGCAGGAAGCACACACGATGAAAAAGGGTGAGGAGAAAGATGCAAAAAGGGGAGATTGAAATAGTGATGAGCCAAGCCAGCGAATACCAGAGCACTGGCTTGAACTCACAAGGATCACACACGGTCAGGTCTATTCTGCCAACAACAATGGAATATTGGCGGGGTCAAAATCATGACTGATATCGGTACTTCTGATTGCGCCTTCCCGATTCACGCCATGGTGTGACTCTGCACCATATTCTCCATCACTCAACAGCGCTTCAATTGCCAGATACACACATCCACTGTCATATCCATCCACAACCCGTTTCCCCCTTGTTTTATAACCCCATCAATATTAGCGGATAAAAAAAGAGCTGCTCGCTGAAGCTGAAAATTTCATGAAAATAATCGCCGGATATCCTCCATTCACGGCGCAATATCCGAATCGGCAAGAGAGCCTCGAGTGGATCAGCCCCGAGAATAATATCAGGGGCTCGAATGCTGCTCGCCCTCACCAACGAAAGATCCGACCAGAAACATGATCAGCATCACACTATTTACTTAGCCTGCTAAACAAGTATGATAGTTAGCATGCTAAGTACATTGAGGATGAGAAGATGACGGATCTGGAAAGGTTGCGCGAGCTGTCGCTCGCCGAGCAGATAGCGCGGATGCACCGGCTATGGCGTACTGCCGCCGATCAGGAGCTGGCCCCCCTTGGCCTCACCCATCCCCGCTGGACCGCGCTGTGGAAGCTCTCCCGCATGGGGAGCCATGTCAGCCAGAAGACCCTGGCCGAAGCCCTCGAAATAGAACTGCCCTCCCTGATGCGCACCCTGGGCCAGCTGGAAGAGCAGGGACTGATTGAGCGCCACTGCTGCAGTCAGGACAAGCGGGCCCGCATCGTCTGCGTGACCCCGGCCGGCCAGACCCTGCTCGATCAGATCGCCGACCGCATCATGAATATCCGCCGCGAGCTGCTGGGGGGCATCGATGAGCAGACCCTGCAGCTGTTTGAAGCCACGGTGCAGCGGATCTCGGCCAACGCCCTCAGCAAAATTGAACAACACCACGACCGACAGGCCCGAGGCGATACAAGCCCTCCCGAGCCCGACACAGAGAGAGAATAAGATGACTCCGGATCAACAATTTACCCGCTGGATCAAATGGTCCATGGCTGGCTTTGCCACATTGTTTGCCTATTTTCTGATAGCCGACCTGCTGATGCCCCTCACCCCTCAGGCGATGGCGACCCGGGTGGTCACCAAGCTGGCCCCCCAGGTGAGCGGCAAGGTGATCGAGGTCGCCGTTCACAACAACCAGCAGGTCAAGAAAGGAGATCTGCTGTTCAGGCTGGATCCGGCCCCTTTTGAACTGGCAGTGGAGCAGGCCCGCCTTGCGCTGGCACAGGCCGAACAACAGAACAGTGAACTGGATGCCGCCCTGACCGCCGCCGTTGCCGAGATCAACGCCAAGGAGACGCTGGCCAGCCAGAAGTGGCGCGAGGCTGAGCGCATCGATGCGCTCTACCAACGTCACATGGTTTCGCTGCAACAAAAAGATGAAGCTGACAGCGCCCTGCGCAGCGCCCAGGCAAACCTGCGCGCCAGTCAGGCCAAACTGGCCCAGCTCAAGGCCAGTCGTGGCGTGACCGGTGAGGATAATCTGTTGCTGCGCCAAGCCCGCAACAAGCTGGCGCAAGCGCAGCTGGCCCTCTCTTACAGCCAGGTTCACGCGGATCAGGATGGCACCATCACCAACCTGCAGCTCAAGCCGGGCAGCATCGCCAGCGCGGGCAGCCCGCTGCTGGCGCTGGTGTCGGAACAGGTGGACGTCATTGCCGATTTTCGGGAGAAGAGCCTGCGCCATATCGGTGAGCAAACCCGCGCACTGGTCGCCTTCGATGGCGAGCCGGGTCAGCTCTATCCTGCCCGGGTAAGCAGTCTGGATGCTGGAGTGAGCGCCGGTCAGTTTGATGCCAATGGTAGACTGGCCGCGCCGGTGGAGTCTGATCGCTGGGTTCGGGATGCCCAGCGGATGCGGCTGCACCTCGAGCTGGAGCAGCTCCCCGACCATCTGCCAGCCGGGGCGCGGGCCACGGTACAACTGCTGCCGGACAATGCCCTGACCGCCATGCTGGCACGAGGCCAGATCCACCTGCTCAGCCTGCTCCATTATGTCTACTAACCACGCCACTCACCCGTCGGCCAATACTGCCCCAGCCCACCTCGTCGGTGGTGCTGCCACCCACCTCTGGTATCGGCCCCTCACCGGCAACGAGCTGCGCCAGTGCCTGCGCATCGCCTTTGGCTGCACCACGGGCTTTCTGCTCTGCAAGCTGTTTGGCTGGAATTACGGGGTCTTCTATACGGTCACGCCGGTGCTGTTGCTGGGGATGGTGCCTGTAATAAATGGCCATGCCGCGCGCCAGCTGATCGCGGCGGCGGTGGTCTGTGGGGTGGAGGTCGGGCTGCTGGGGGGGCTGTTTGGCAGCCATCCGGCGCTGATGACTCCCATCGCCTTTCTGCTGTTTCTCTACCGTTTCGCCGCCATGTCGCGGGGCAGCCTGTTTCTGTTCGGGGCCAACGGGGTGCTGAGCCTCAGCATCATGCTGCACTTTGCCAGCTATCCGCAGACCGACCTCAACGACCTGATCCTCAACAATATCTGGGCGAGCCTGCTGTCGGTGCTGATCGCCTACCTGATGACCATGCTGATCCCGGATGTGGAGGCCAGACCCAAGCCCTCCTCGGCCCCCAAGGCACCGCACCGGATGCGCCATGAAGCCCTGCTGGGTGCCACGGTGGCCACCCTGTCGTTTCTGGTATTTCAGGTGTTTGACCTGCGCGACTCCATGTCTGCCCAGGCCACAACCCTGCTGGTGCTGTTCCCCATGCATTGGAACGGTGCGCTGAGTTATGCCCGCAAACGGGCGATGGGCACCTTGCTGGGTGTCACCTTCGGCTTGCTCGGCCAGCTGCTGCTCTATGACTGGTCAGGGCAACTGCTGCTGGTCGCTCCACTGCTGTGGCTCGGCGCCATGCTGTTCAGCCATGCCCACGTCAAGGAGGCAGGCGGCTCCGGAGTCGGCTTTGGCGCCCTCACTACCCTCGGCATCCTGTTTGGCCAGTACCTCACTCCGGGCAACGATCTGGTGTTCAGCGCCCTCTACCGGGTGAGCAGCATCCTGTTTGCCATCGTGGTCACCCTGCTGGCCTGCTACCTCGTCCACCGGTTGCTCAACCGCTTCGAGGCGACCCGCTTCGGTTATTGATTTCCTGTTGTAAGCACTGTTGTCAGCCCATGGATGAGCTCGTTTTGCCCCGTCGCCTGCCGGGGCGTTTTTTTCTCTCCCTCGTGTGCCTCCCTTGTCATCCCCCCACCACCACAGCTCAGCGCAGAAGTACGGCTATGCTTGTAAGGCTGCTGTCGATGAGGTGTACCTATGGTCGCGTTGTTAAAAAAATGGCTGGTTTGTCTGATGCTGTTGGCTACCAGCCCGCTCGGGGCAACCCCGCTTGTCATTGGCGCCGAAGATGACTGGGCCCCCTACTGCGAGCGCGACAAGGACAATGAGGATGACCAGCCACGCGGACTGGCGCCTGAGCTGGTCAAGGCGGTGTTCGCCGCCGAAGGGATCGAGATTGTCTTTCGCACCCTCCCCTTCGCCCGCTGCATGCACGATGCGAAAAGCGGCAAACTTGCGGGGTGCTTCAACGCCACCATCACCGAAGAGAACCGCTACCAGTACCACTGGCACGATACCCCCATGTTCGAGGAGGATCTTGCCATCTTCGCCCTTGCCAGCGACCCGCAACGGGATCTCAAGCTCACCTCGCTGGAAGGCAAGCGGGTGGGCATCACCCTCGGCTACACCTACCCTACCGATTTTATGGAGAACCCCAGGATCACCCGCTTTCAGGCCAAATCCGATGCCCAGATCCTCGAGATGCTGGTACGTGGCCGGGTCGACTACATCCTGATGAACGGCATGCCGGGCTACCTCAAGATCCAGCAGAAGCAGCTGACCGGCAAGGTGGTCAAGGTTGGCAAACTCTCCACTGATGGCTTCTGGCTTGCTTTCTCCCGCACCCATCCACGAGGAGAGGAAATGGCCAAACTCTTCGAGGAGGGGCTGCAAAAGATCAAGAACAATGGCACCTACGAAGCGCTGGTACGAGATTTCGAGGCCAAACTCGGACTCCATTGAACAGTTTTCATCCTGTAACGGCGATATATGACCCCGCCCGTCCCAACCATGCTACTGTAGACTCTCACTTATCGGCCACTTGTGCTCTGCACCTGATGACAGGTTTGTCATGCAAAAGAGCCAACCGCCTGGGCACCCCTTGCCCCCCCTCATCCTCAACCTGACGTCGCCAGACCGGCTGTATTGACCCGATGCTATAAGGCGCATCTCCCCCTGTCGCAGCCAGTCCTCACTATTGTCATATGCGTTTCACTCTCTTTTATTGCGGCAGCGGTCAGCCCGACAGGAACCTGCTTCACGCCATCCGCCTGAGGCGACCTGCCGTTTGGCGAGGCCCTGCCGCCAACACAGGACACACAGCCATGATTGCCTACCTCATTCTGGTTCATCGCTATCCCGCCCAGTTCAAGCGCCTGTTCAAGGCGATCTACCACGACAGTAATCACTACCTGATCCACGTCGACAAAAGCTCGGGCCCGGAGCTTCAGCAGGAGATCGCCCGCTTCCTCAGCGACTATCCCAATGCCTCGCTGCTCGCGAGCAAGAATGCACTGTGGGGAGGATACAGTCTGGTGGATGCCGAATTGCGCGGCATAGCGGCACTGCTGAAACAGGGTGTGGAATGGGAATTCTTTATCAATCTGAGTGCCCAGGACTTTCCGCTGCGCACCCAGGGGCAGATCCACCGCTTCTTGCGCGGCCATCGCGGCAAGGATTTCCTCAAAGTCCTCGATCAGCGCAAGCTGCGCCCAGATACGCTGCACCGCATCGACCACTATGTGACCGAGACGGATCAGGAGCTGATCTGTGAACCGGTCGCCACCCGCCCCTATCTGGAGGGAGTCACCCCCTACATTGGCAATCAGTGGATGATCCTGAGCCGCGCTTTCTGTGAATTTGTCAGCCACAGCCCCGAGGTGGATCGCTTCAAAGCATTCTACCAGCACACCCTGATCGCCGATGAGGGGTTCTTCCAGACGGTGATCATGAATACCAGCTATCAGGGACGGATCGTCAACGACGACAAGCGGGCCATCGACTGGATCCCCATGGGAGACATCAAGCTGAGGCCACGGGACTATCTGGCAGAAGATGCCACGGCACTGCTGCAAAGCGAGCACCTGTTTGCCCGCAAGTTCGACGAAACCATCGACAGCCAGATCCTCGACATTCTGGAAGGGGTGCTGGCACAACCGGTGGCAAATAGCGCCCGAGCAGTGCCTGCGCTGGCATGAGGATCCGGACAACTACCGACGCAGACGCCAGACCAGCCATTGCAGATCAGCTTCAAGCTGTTAGTCTCATGCTCGGATGACATAAATGGGACTGCAATCATGAAAAAAGCTCATATGATGACCATCGGCATGCTGGCGATGGGGGGACTCGCCGGTTGCAATCAGGGCAATACCCTCTCCGTCACCGGTGGTGAACCGATCAGTTACCAGTGCGAGCAGGGCAAGAAGGTGCAGGTTCGCTATTTCGCACTCTCCGACGAGAGCCTCAGCTTTATCAAGCTGTCGCTGCCGGACGGCAAGGATTACACCCTGCCCCAGGCCGTCTCGGCCTCCGGCGCCCGCTATACGGACGAGCACGAAGCCGTCTGGTGGAACAAGGGGGATGAGGGCTTTGTCGAGCTGCGGGATCAGGATGGCGAGTGGCAGACCGCCTACAACGACTGCAAACAGCAATAAACGTGACCCCGGCCTGGCCGGGGTCTCTCTTTCTCTGGCATCAGAGTGGTGGGGGATCAGTTGATCTCGATTTCGAAGCGGTTGGTCACCTCGACCGGAATGGCATCCGGGTTGCCCTCTGCCGGGCTGTAGCGGATCCGCGAGAGGGTTGCCAGCGCGCTCTGCTCCAGCTCGCCGGGGGGCTCGGCCGCCACCACTTCCGGCTTGACCGGCGTGCCGCTGGCGTCGATTTGATAGCGAACTTCCACATACCCCTTGACCGGTTTTGCCGGCAGGGCGGGCTCGTCATTACCAAGCCATGACCACTGCTTCTCCTGAACCCAGTAGCTGGACAACTGCTCGAGAGGGATAGCGATCGGAGCGCGCTCGTGCGCCACCTCCTGACGGGATGAGCACCCCAGCAACAGTGTCACTGCCAGACCTGACCATACTGCGACTTTCCACTTCATGTAACGCTCCTTGTTCTTTGCCGGTGCTTGTTGCCGGACTGCGGGCCGCTCAACGCGGCCCGCTTGGTCAGTCACCCATCCTAACGAAAAAGTATTCGTATGAACATGAACAAAAGGGCCAACCCCGAGAGGTTGGCCCTTTTATCGTCAATAAGCTCACTAACCATACGCTGGCATCAGCCGCGCTTGTCGCTCACCACCAGCCAGAGCGCATGCACCATGCCCGGCAGACCGCCCATCAGGGTCAGCACTATGTTGATTAAAAAGTGCAGGCTAAAGCCCACTTGGATAAACGCGCACACCGGGGGCAGGAAAATGGCCAGCAGGATCTTGAGCAGATTGTTCATCTCGGCTCTCCTCTTCATGAATGTCGTCAGGATTGGAATGGGCTAACCATAAACATCCCGGGCTTCAACTGCAAACCAGACAGGGAATTCGCTCACCCGCATCACGCCAGGCGTTGAGGTCGTGGATCTTCTGATTGCTGCTGCCACGCCAGAGCAGGCCGGGGTCTGCCAACTCCTTTTCATACTTGCCATCCACCAGCACATCCAGCAAGGCCACCAGCTCACGCTGGGCCTCTGACAGTTCGCCGAGCAGATAACCGGTCCAGCACCAGATATCCTTGCCCGGACACTCGGCGCGCACCCGTTTCACCAGCGCCAGCACGTGGGGCACGTTGGCCGGGTGGAGCGGATCGCCGCCGGAGAGCGACAGACCTCGCCGTTTGATGCGGCTGTCGTTGAGGTCGCTAATGATGCGATCGCTCATCGCCTCATCGAACGGCTTGCCGCCATCGAGCCGCCAGGTGCTCTGGTTGTAGCAACCCGGGCACTGATGCTCACAACCGGAGACAAACAGGGTGGCACGGGTGCCGGGGCCGTTAATCACATCGACCGGGTAGTATTGGTGGTAGTGCATCGCATGTTTCCTGCCTCGTTCACGGGAAGGCGGCATGGTTGCCGCCTTCCAATGAAAATGGCCCCTTGAGTCAGGGGCCAGCTCTTCATCGCCTGTGCGCTTACATATGTTTGACGCGGCGCTTCACCTCTTCCTGCTTGCCCGCATTGAAGGGGCGCGCATCGGGGCTACCGAGGTAGCCGCAGACACGGCGGGTCACCGACACCTTGGCCGGGTCGTGGTTGCCGCAGCGCGGGCAGGTAAAGCCCTTGGAGGTGCACTCGAATTCGCCGGTAAAGCCGCAGTCGTAGCACTCGTCGATGGGGGTGTTGGTACCGTAATAGGGCACCTTGTCATAGCTGTAGTCCCAGACGTTTTCGAGCGCTTCCAGATTGTGCTGGATGTTGGGGTACTCGCCGTAGCAGATGAAGCCACCGCTGGCGATGGGCGGATAGGGCGCCTCGAAGCCCAGCTTGTCGTACGGGTTGACCTGTTTCTCCACATCGAGGTGGAAGCTGTTGGTGTAGTAACCCTTGTCCGTCACGCCGGATACCACGCCAAACTCTTTGGCATCGATGCGGCAGAAACGGGTGCAGAGGTTCTCGCTCGGGGTGGAGTAGAGGCTGAAGCCGTAGCCAGTCTCCTCTTTCCACTCGTCAATGGCTGCCCTGAGACGGGCGATGATGGCGATGGCCTTCTGTTGCAGCTCAGCGCTGTCAAACAGGTGCACCTTGTCACCAAACAGGGCGTTGATGGTCTCGTGAACCCCGATATAACCGAGGGAAATGGAGGCGCGGCCGTTCTTGAAGATCTCGCTGACGTTGTCGTCCGCCTTGAGGCGCACGCCGCAAGCCCCTTCCATATAGAGGATCGGTGCAACCCGTGCTTTCACCCCATCCAGACGGGTGATGCGGTACATCAGCGCCTTCTTTGCGACCCGCAGGGAGGCATCGAGACGATCCCAGAAGTCCGCTTCGTCACGGGATTTCAGGGCTATGCGCGGCAGGTTGAGGCTCACGACACCCAGGTTGTTGCGACCTTCGTGGATCAGCTCGCCATTCTCCTCGTAGGCACCGAGGAAGGAGCGGCAACCCATGGGGGTCTTGAAGGAGCCGGTCACTTTCACGACCTGGTCGTAGTTGAGGATGTCCGGATACATCCGCTTGGAGGCACACTCCAGCGCCAGCTGCTTGATGTCGTAGTTGGGATCGCCCTGCTTGTGGTTGAGGCCATCCTTGATGGCAAACACCAGTTTCGGGAACACAGCGGTCTTCTTGTTCTTGCCAAGACCAGCGATACGGTTGCTGAGGATGGCGCGCTGGATCATCCGCGACTCCCAGCTGTCCCCCAAGCCAAAGCCAAAGGTGACAAACGGCGTCTGACCGTTGGCGGTGTGCAGGGTGTTGACCTCGTACTCCAGCGACTGGAAGGCGTCGTAGCACTCTTTCTCGGTGCGGGCCATGGCGTAGGCTTCTACGTCGGCAATGCCCCACTCTTCGGCCACTTCACGGTGCTTCTGCCAACTGATGGTCACATAGGGGGCCAGCACTTCGTCGATGCGGTTGATGGTGGTGCCGCCATAGATGTGGCTCGCCACCTGGGCGATGATCTGGGCGGTCACCGCCGTGGCGGTGCTGATGGATTTCGGGGTATCGATCTCCGCATTGCCCATCTTGAAGCCGTGGGTCAGCATCCCTTTCAGATCGATCAACATGCAGTTGAACATCGGGAAGAAAGGTGAGTAATCGAGATCGTGGAAGTGCAGATCACCGCTCTCGTGGGCCTGAACCACATCACGGGGCAGCATGTGGCTGGTGGCATAGTGCTTGGCGACAATACCGGCCAGCAGGTCGCGCTGGGTCGGGATCACCTTGGAGTCTTTGTTGGCATTCTCGTTGAGCAGGGCAGCATTGGTCTGCTCGACCAGACCGCGGATCTCCTGCGCCAGACGGCCGCGCGCCTCGCGAGCCTGATCCCTGTCGTGGCGATATTCGATATAGGCACGGGCGATGGCCTTGTCGTCGGAAGCCATCAGGTGGTTTTCGACCCGGTTCTGGATCTCGTGGATATCAACTTCACCACGCCCTTCCAGCTCCTGACTCACCGCATTGGCAATGCGGGAGGCGAGTGCCGGATTGGCCTGATTGACCGCTTCCGCCGCTCGGCTGACCGCCTCTGCAATCAGCTGGGCATTGAATGGTGCGCGACATCCGTCACGTTTGATCACAACCGGTTTCATGGATTTTCCCCGTTAAAAGGCCAGGCATTTGCCTCTGGCTCACCCTTGTTGGGCCCCCCTCCCGGCATCTCATCCTGGACGCAAATAAATTCAGCCGAGGCTTGACAAGCCTGGGCTGAAGATAGGAAGGGAACAGCTTATACACAGCTTAATAACACAACATATAGGGATTAAAAACGAATGCATCCCTATATGTGGTGTCTATTAGGCACCAAAGCGCAGCCTCATTTCTTGATCCAGAACAGGTTTTTCAGCGAGCGGGACAGTTCACGACCAACCCAAAAGAGCCCCATTCAAATCCAATCTCAAGCAGGGTGCGGGCTGGCGTCCGATCCACCCACCCGAAAAAAATCGCCCCCCGCCGCACCGGTTTCGAGATGACAGCGTCAACCAAAACCGCCCATACTGAACAAGAACTCTCTCCCCCTCGACAAGGGACAACCCATGCGCACCTCCCTGCTATTGCTACTGCTATCCACCCTCTCTCTGCCGCTCTGGGCCGCCAACATTCTGGTGATCAGCAGCTACCATCCCGAATACCTGTGGGACCAAAGCTACAACAAAGGGCTGCTCGATGGCTTGCAGGGGGAGCACAAGATCACCCACTTCTATATGGATACCAAACGCCATCCACGGGAGAAGTTCGACGAAATCGCCCAGCAAGCCATCGCCTTTTATCTGAAGAGCAAACCGGATCTGGTGGTACTGGGGGATGACAACGCCATCAACTATCTGGCCAACGAGATCGCCTCGCTGGGTACCCCGGTGGTCTTTCTCGGCATGAACGAGAACCCCCGCCTCAAGGGCTTTGTCGGCCACCCCAAGATCACCGGCGTGCTGGAGCGCCCCCTGCTCAAGCGCAACATCAGCGAAATAAGCCAGATGATGGGGGGGCTCGACAAAGCACTGGTTCTGTTTGATTCCAGCAATGTGGCCCTCACTGCCATTGAGGATGAATTCAAGACCCAGACCGAGCTGCGGGTCGGTCAGACCCGGATCAACAGCCAGCTGATGGGGGATTACAGCCTCTGGCAGGAGGCGGTGCTCAACGCCAAGAAGAACGGCTATCAGGCGATCTTCCTCGGCCTCTACCACACGCTGGTCGATGACAATGGCAAGCATGTGAGCGAAAAGACGGTGTTGGAGTGGACCAGCGCCAACACGCCGGTGCCGCTCTTCTGTTTCTGGGAATTTACCGTCGGCAAGGGGATGGCCATCGGCGGGCTGGTGCTGGACGGCCACGATCAGGGGATACAGGCAGCCAGCCTCATCAACACCATACTGGCGGGCACCCTGCCCCGTACCATCTCCCCGCGCGCGGCCCTGCGCGGCGAATATGTCTTCAGCAAGAGCGAGCTGGCCCGCTGGCAGCTCACCGTGCCCGACAAATGGCGCCACAAGATCCTCTGGCGTGAGTAACCGCCGAAACAAAAAAGAGAACCCGGCCATGCCGGGTTCTCTTTTATCAGGAGCTGCGGTTAGCAAGCTTGGTGAGGGCTATCAGCCCTGCAACGCCTGTTGCAGCTCCTCTTCGGTCCAGATGGTAATGCCGAGCTCCTGCGCCTTGGTCAGCTTGGAACCGGCCGCTTCCCCCGCGACCAGCACATCGGTCTTGGCAGATACCGAACCCGCCACCTTGGCCCCCAGCGCCTGCAATGCCGCCTTGGCGTCGTTGCGCGACAAGGTGGTCAGGGTGCCGGTCAGCACGAAGGTCTTGCCGGCAAAGGGTTGCTCCGCGGCCTCTTTCTTCTCGATAGCCGGCCAGTGGATGCCGGCAGCCAGCAGAGCCTCCAACACCTCCACGTTGTGGGGCTGACGCAAGAAGTAGTAAACATGCTTGGCCACCACCTCGCCCACATCGGCCACGTCGAGCAGCTGCTCCACCGATGCAGCGCGCAGGGCATCCAGCGTGAGGAAGTGGTTGGCAAGGTTGAGCGCAGTCGCCTCCCCCACTTCGCGGATCCCCAGAGCAAACAGGAAGCGCGGCAAGGTGGTACTGCGCGCAGCATCGATGGCGGCTACCAGATTGAGGGCCGATTTTTGCCCCATCCGCTCAAGACCGGCCAGCTGGATGGCATTGAGGCTGAACAGATCCGCGGGGGTCTTCACCAACCCCTTGTCCACCAACTGCTCGACAATCTTGTCGCCAAGGCCATCCACGTCCATGGCGCGACGGGCGGCGAAGTGCTTGATCGCCTCCTTGCGCTGCGCCTCGCAGAACAAGCCACCGGAGCAGCGGGCAACAGCCTCTCCTTCCAGCCGCTCGACCGCAGAGCCACAGACCGGACACTCGGTCGGGAAGAGGATCGCGCGGGCGTCGCTTGGGCGCTGCGCCTCCACCACGGCGACGATCTGCGGGATCACATCCCCCGCCCGGCGCACGATCACCGTATCGCCGATCATCACGCCGAGGCGCTCAATCTCGTCAGCGTTGTGCAAGGTGGCGTTGGAGACGGTGACGCCGCCGACAAACACCGGTTTGAGCTTGGCGACCGGGGTCACGGCGCCGGTGCGGCCGACCTGAAACTCGACGTTCTCAAGCAGAGTCATCTCCTCCTGCGCCGGGAACTTGTGGGCGGTCGCCCAGCGCGGCGCCCGGGCCACAAAGCCCAGCTCCTCTTGCAGGGGGATGGCATCGACCTTGTAGACCACGCCATCGATCTCATAAGGGAGCTCGCCACGACGGGCCAGAATGTCGTCGTGGAACGACTGACAACCGGCGGCCCCCTCTTTGAGTTTCACCTCGGGACTAAGCGGCAGCCCCCACTCCTTGAGCTGATTGAGGCGACCAAAGTGAGAGTCACCGAGCAGCTCTCCGCCAACACCGACACCGTAAGCGTAAAAGCTCAGGGGACGGCTGGCGGTGATGCGTGAGTCGAGCTGACGCAGGCTGCCGGCAGCGGCGTTGCGCGGGTTGACGAACACCTTCTCGCCTGCGGCCAGTGCCTTGGCATTCATCGCCTCGAAACCGGCCTTGGGCATAAAGACTTCGCCACGCACTTCCAACCGCTCGGGCCAGCCAGAGCCCCGCAATGCGAGCGGAATGGCCTTGATGGTACGCACGTTCTCGGTGATCTCCTCACCGGTGGCTCCATCGCCCCGGGTGGCCGCCTGCACCAGCTGACCATTTACATAGAGCAAGCTCACCGCCAGACCATCGAGCTTGGGCTCGCAGCAGAAGGTGAAACGCACGTCACGCTTGAGGCGATCGCTCATCCGTTGTTCGAACGCCTGCAACTCTTCGCTGCTAAAGACGTTATCCAGACTCAGCATGGGGATCTCGTGGCGCACCTGACTGAAGGCGGTCAGCGGCTGACCGCCGACCCGCACGCTGGGGGAAGCCGGGGTTTTCAGCTCGGGGTGGTCAGCCTCCAGCGCGATCAGTTCGCGCATCAGACGGTCGTATTCGGCATCCGGCACTGTGGGGTTATCCAGCACATAGTACTGATGACCATATTCGGTAAGCAGTTCACACAATTGACGGTGGCGGGAGAGGATATCGCTCATGAAAAAGTCTCGAAGTGTGATTGAACATCCGGCCGGGGTAGAAACAAAAATGCGGTACCAGGGTACCGCACTTTTTCTTCACTCGACCCGCATGGCGTATTAGTCGCGACTGGCCTCGTAGGCAGCCAGCTCGTGACGGTAACGGGCAATGGTCTCGTCGCTCAGCGGGCTGCGATCCATATCTGTCAGCATGGCATCGAGATCGCTGGCCAGCTGATCGGCAGCTTGCAGCATATCCTCGAAGGCAAACGCGGCATTGCTGCGCAGCGGCAGTTGCATGAACAAAGAGACACCCGGCGTGGTGAACTGTTCCATCCGGTACGGGTTGAAGGTACCCGGCTTGACCATGTTGATCATGGAGAAGAGCACTTCACCCTTGCCGTTGGGATCTTCGTGACGGTGGAAAATATCCATCTCGCCAAACTTGAACCCCAGCGCCATCAGGGATGAGAGCAGGGTTGCACCTTGCAAGTCGTGACCCGGACGGCCCATCAGGTTGATGACATAGACATCCTGCCAGATCTTCTCGACCGGTTGGGGCGCCATGCGCGGCTCTTCCACCAAAGGTGCAGGTGCCACATAGGCCGGCTCTTCATACACAGGCTCGGGAGCCACATGACGGGGCTGCGGCTGATATACCGGCTCGGGAGCACGCACCGGTTCGGCACGAACGGTGTCGGCAGTACGGACTGTCTCTGCACGGGCACCAAAAGTCGGGGCAGTCGCATAGGCGGGCTCGACCAGCGGCTCGTCATCCAGCGACTGCATCATGGGCTCGCGCTGGGGACGGGAACGGTAGACCGGGGTACGACGATTGACCTGAGCAGGTTTGCGCACCGGCGCGGCGGGCGCCTCGTCGATCTCCTCGGGCAGCGGCTCATTGAACGCTTCTTCCTCTTCATAGACAGGAGGCGGCGGAACCGGGCGGGCAGCAGGCTTGCGCACTACGGGCGGCGGCAGATCGTCCTCGTCATCTTCATCATCAAAGGCGGGGACGGCAGGGCGACGACCGAGTTCCGGCTGGCGGCTCTCTTCACTGCGCAGCTTGGGCTCGGCGCGACGGCCACCACTGACCACGCGTACCTGGCCGATGCCATCGCTGTCGAAGGCGTCGTTATCACGATCCCGCGACTTGGAGTCCATCCGTCCAATCGGTTTCTCTTTGATCGGTGCCTGACGATTCTTTTTGTTGCTCCACAACCCGTGAATGAGCAATGCCGCAATAGCAATACCGCCCAGGGCAACCAAGATGTAACGCAATTCCTGCATTAGCTGCTTCTCTTTCTAGTTTTGCTCAGCCAAAGCGACGGCTTCACCGATATCGACCGACACAATGCGAGAAACCCCGGGCTCTTGCATCGTGACGCCAACCAGCTGCTCAGCCATCTCCATGGAGACCTTATTATGACTGATGTAAACGAACTGTACTGTGCTCGACATCTCTTTGACAAGAGAACAGAAGCGACCGACGTTCACTTCATCGAGCGGTGCATCCACCTCATCCAGCAGACAAAAAGGTGCTGGGTTGAGTCTGAAGATGGCAAAAACCAGCGCAAGCGCGGTTAACGCCTTCTCCCCCCCGGAAAGCAGGGCAATGGTAGCATTCTTCTTACCCGGAGGTCTCGCCATGATGCTCACTCCGGCCTCCAAAAGATCATCGGAGGTAAGCTCAAGCCAGGCACTGCCCCCACCGAACACTTTTGGAAACAGGGATTTTAAATCTTCGTTGACCTTATCGAAAGTGTCCCGGAACCGTATTTGTGTCTCTTTATCAATTCTTTTAATGGCTTGGCTCAAGGTTTCCAGCGCTTGCTCGAGATCCTGACACTGATTTTCAAGATAGGTTGCCCGGGTTTTCGCCTCTTCGTACTCCTCCAGCGCCGCCAGGTTGATGGCGCCGAGCGCCTCCACTTGCCCCTCCAGAGTTTGGATCTCCTGCCGCAGCTTGCTGCGATCAGCGGCGATCAACACTGCCTGATCGAGATCTACCAGTCGAACCCCCAGCTCTTCGAACTGCTCGTGCAGCCCCTGTCGACGGGTGAGGTTGCGTTCGCGCTCAAGACGCAGGGTTGCCAGCTTCTCCTGCAACGTCACCAGCTGCTTGTGATCGGCACTTCTGGCCTGCTCCAGCTCACCGAGCTGGCGCTCCAGCTCCGCAAGCCGTTGATGACAGGCGAGCTGCTGCGCCTCCAGATTGCGCTGCTCGGCCAGCAGGGGCGCCAGATCCGGCACGGCCTCGCTATCCGGCCCTTTCAGCCCGGCCAGCTCCAGCCCAAGCCTCGCCAACTCCTCTTCGCCCAAGGTAATGAGTTGGCGCAGATTACCCAACTCCATTTGCAAACGCTGGCAGACCGCTTGTTGCTGTTCGCGGCGTACACGGACCTCGTCGACCGCCCGCTCGCAGCGGGTCAGCAGCTCCTGAGCAACCTGTAACCCTTGCGTCAGCGGCTCCCCCTGCTCCTGCAACTCGGCAAGGCGCGCCTCATCGAGTTCCAGTTGTTCACGGGCGCTGGCCAGTCGCTCTGCCTCTTCGGCCTGCTCCTGATCAAGCCGGATCAGCTCTTCGCCGAGCTGACCGAGCCGCTGCAACCGCTCCTGCCGCTGACCCTGTTGCAGGCTCCAGGCTTCGCGCAGTTGTTGCCATTTCTGCTCTTGCTCGCGCAAGGTTCGCTGCGACAACTCCTGCGCACTGGCAAGCTGGGCGCGCCGGGCATCGGCAGCAACAAGTTGCTCGCTCAGCTGTGCCAGCCCCTCGGCAACCCTCTCCTGCTCGGTATGCAACCGCTCACGCTCACCCAGCAGCGCCATGGTGCCAAGCGCCCCGCCCTGCCCCAGATCTGCCCAGTTTGGCCCCAGCCAGTCGCCAGCAGGAGTCAGTACCGACTCACCGGCCGCAAGGCTTGGCTGGCGGGCCAATGCGGCTTCCCGGCTCTCCACCAGCCAGATGGCATTGAGGAAGGCGGGAATGTGCTCACCGCCCAGTTGCGCCGCCAGCGTACCGGCAACCGCCGGTTGCGCCGGGCCAATCCAGAGTCCCTCTTGCGCCAGATTGCACTCGTCCGCCGGCGTTGCGGTGAGCCAGCGACCCAGCACCTTGTCGAGTGCCTGTGCCCACTCGGGGGCAACCTGCAACCGGTCGGCCAGGGTCGCCCCCTCCATCTGTTCGCCGAGGATCTGATCCAGCGTCGCCAGCCGCGCCTCCAGTTCCCGCTGCAGGCTCAACTGCTGGCCATGCTGCTGCTTGAGTTGTTCATGGGCGTCGACCGCCTGCGCCAGCTGCTCGGTCAGCTCGCCATTGGCCGCCCGCGTCAGCTCCAGCTCGCTACTCAGCGCATCGAGGGCCGGTTGCAGGTCATCGGCCTCAGCGCCGAGGGGGCCCGCGCGTTCATCTTCCAGCTTGAGGCGCGCCAGCCGGGTCTTGGCTTGCAGTTCCTGCAGGCCACCCAACCGGGTACGGGTCTGATTGAGCTGCCCCTGCAACCCGGCCAACTGTTGCTGCCACTGCTGCTGGCGCAGGCGGGCCTGCTCCAGCCCCTCGCTAGCCTGCTGGCGGGCCTCCTGCTGCTCGGTGAGCAACTGCTCACACTGCTCCAGCCGGGCGCTCTCCTGCTCGGCGCGCAACACCCCTTCGGTCAGTTGATCCTGCTGGCTGGCAAGCTGAGCCTTGCGGGTGGCGCTCCGCTCGCCCAGCGCCTCTGCACGGGCCTGCCAGTCGCGCCCCAGTTCACTCTGGTGCAATTGCTGTTGCTCGAGACGGGCGATGGCCTGCCCGCCGAGAAAAATCTGTTGCTGACGGCTCGCCTGCTCGGCTTGCGCCTCTTGTCTGGCGACCGACAGGGTGACGTGGCGCCCCTCATCGGCGGTGCGCTTGGCATCGAGCGCCGCCAGCGCCTGCTCGGCTTGCGCCAGTTCGGTTTTGGCCTCGCCAAGGCGCGTCTCCAGCGCCCACAACTCGGAGCCAATCAGCTCGGCGCGAGCTGCGCGCGAACGACTCTTGAGCTGTTTGTAGCGCTCGGCGGTCTCGGCCTGGGCTTTGAGGTGGTCAAGGCGCGAGCCCAGCTCGCCGCGAATATCGCCGAGGCGCTCCAGGTTCTCCTGGGTGTGACGAATGCGCTGTTCGGTCTCGCGGCGCCGCTCCTTGTAGCGGGAAACCCCGGCGGCCTCTTCCATAAAGAGCTTGAGATCGGCCGGACGTGACTCCACCAGTCGGCTGACAGTGCCCTGCTCGATGATGGCGTAGCTGCGGGGGCCAAGACCGGTGCCGAGGAAGAGGTCGGTCACATCCTTGCGGCGGCACTTCTGGCCGTTGATCTGATAGTGGTTGGAGCCGTCGCGCAGCACTTCGCGGCGCACCGAAATCTCGGTAAAGCGGCCGAACTCACCGGGCACCCGGTTGTGGGGATTGTCGAACACCAGCTCGACCGAGGCGCGCCCGTGCGCACTGCGATTGATGGAGCCGTTGAAGATGACATCGGTCATGTTCTCGCCGCGCAGATGGCGGGCGGAGCTCTCCCCCAGCACCCAGCGCACCGCGTCGATGACGTTGGATTTGCCACAGCCGTTGGGGCCCACCACGGCGGTCATGTCTGCCGACAGTTCGATGCGGGTCGGCTCGACGAACGACTTGAAGCCGGCGAGTTTGATCAGTTTCAGACGCATGGCGACCTGTATCAGTGGCTAAATAAAGAGGATGCGGGCAGGTGACTTTACCAAATCCAGACCCGGCTTTGTTTGTAATATGCAGGCATCATCCCCATTCAATGCCCGATTTTCAGTCGCCACGGCACGAAATAAGGAATAGTCGGCGACTTTACCAAATCAAAGGCTTGTTTGTAATATGCTGGCAGTTCTCCCATGCATAGATGGAGCTCACATGAGCCAATCACCCCATATGGTCAAAGATTCAATCAGCGGTGCAGACTACTTTCTGCGCGGTTTTTCCCTTATTCGCCAACCGGGCATCCGCACCTTTGTGCTGATCCCCCTGCTGGTCAACTTCGTGCTGTTTGCCGGGGCCTTCTATGCCCTGCTGCTGCAACTGGACGGCCTGTTCGCCTGGCTCCATCAGCAGATCCCCGCCTGGCTCGACTGGCTGGACTATCTGCTGTGGCCCATCGCGCTCATCACCATCCTGGTGGTCTTCTCCTTTATCTTCAGCTCGGTTGCCAACTGGGTAGCCGCTCCCTTCAACGGCCTGCTGGCGGAGAAGGTGGAGCAGATCCTCACCGGTCAGCCCGCCAATGACAGCGGCATGCTGGATATCGTCAAGGATGTGCCACGCACCTTCGGCCGCGAATGGACCAAGCTGAAGTATTACCTGCCCAAGGCCATCGGCTGCCTGATCCTGTTTCTGATCCCGGTGGTGGGCCAGACCCTGGCGCCGGTGCTCTGGTTCCTGTTCAGCGCCTGGATGATGGCGATCCAGTATGTGGATTATCCGTTCGACAACCACAAGATCGACTTCATTACCATGCGCGACGCCTTGAAGCAGCGCCGCGGCAAGTGCCTCAGCTTTGGCGCTTTGGTGACCCTCTTCTCCGCCATTCCGGTGGTGAACCTCTTCGTGATGCCGGTCGCCATCTGTGGCGCCACCGCCATGTGGGTCGATCACTACCGGCAGGAGCAGTTGGGGCGCTAACCCTTGAACATTGATTAGAAAAAGGCACCCGAAACGGTGCCTTTTTCGTATTTAGCATGAATTAAATTAATGCATGCATTCGATAGCTTGTCCCATATGACACGAGTTGGTAGGATTCTGGCCTTTCTCGTTCCCTGGGATATCTCATGTTACATGCACTCTTCTTGGTGGGCCTGGTGGCCGAAGGGATGACCGGCGCGCTGGCCGCGGGTCGGCGACGGATGGATCTGTTTGGTGTGGTGATCATCGCCTCGGCGACGGCCATCGGTGGTGGCACCATCCGCGATGTGCTGCTCGGCCACTATCCGCTGCTCTGGATTGAGCATCCGGAATACGTGCTACTGGTTGCCGCAGCCGCGATGGCAGGTGTGGTCTCCGCCCCCCTGATGCGCTATCTCGGCAAGCTGTTCATGGCCCTTGATGCCCTGGGACTGGTGGTCTTCTCCATCTTCGGTGCGGCCCGAGCGCTGGATATGGGCCACGGCGCCAGTATTGCCTGCATCATGGCGGTGGTGACCGGGGTCTTTGGCGGGGTGCTGCGGGATCTGCTCTGCCAACGGATTCCACTGGTATTTCGTCGCGAGCTCTATGCAGCCATTTCGCTGATCACCGCAGCCCTCTACTGTCTGGCGCTGGATCAGGGATTGCCGACCAACTGGGCCGCGTTCGGTTCCATCGGGATCGGCTTTGTACTGCGGCTGCTGGCGGTTCGCTTCAAGTGGGGTCTGCCCACCTTCAACTACCAGTACGCGACCCACTGAGTACGCCAGCGTCTGGCGAGGCGGGTTGGATTGCGAGCAACAAAAAAGCGCCCGAGCGGCGCTTTTTTCATGGACGGTCTGCGACTCAGTTAATCCCTTCCGAGCTGAAGAAGGTCGCCTTGTCGGCGATAAAGCGGATCTTGATGTTCTTCCCTTCCCCGCCCCAGAGGCAGCTGGTGGTGCCCAAGGCATCATCACAACGCTCCGCCTTGCCCAGAATGGCGCTGGCCTCGGCGTAGCTCATCCCCATCTTCAACTGGTCGTAATTTTCACGGTTGAGCTTGCTGCAACCGGTCAACAACAGGGCGATCAGGCCGCCAATCACTATCTTTTTCATCGCAATCTCCTCTCTGGTGGGAAGAGCTTGGCAGCTTGCCAACCCCTTTACCAGCTGCGCACCGGGCCGGTATCGAGGTGAACGAAGTTATCACGGGGATAGTAACCGACCCCACCCACCTTGAGCTGGAGCGCCGCCTTGCGCAGATGGGCCAGCTGTACGCCGGGGATCCGCACATCCACCGCCTGCCCCAGGGTGTGGTAGCTGTGCTTGGCCACGCCGCGGCTCTTGTGGCGCTTCTGACGATTGGTTGCCGGGGCGCGATAGCCGGAGATCAGCTGAATTTCACTGCGCCGACCCAGCTTGTGCTGCAACAGAAACAGTTGATCAAACAGCTTCTTGTCGATGTTGAACACTTCATTGCGCCGGTAATCGCGGAAGATGTGGTTGAGCTCGGCCAACCCGTCACTCAGATAGTGGCCATTTTCCCAATAGCTGGCGCGCACCCGCTCGCCGGTATTGAGATTGAAGAAACTGAGTTCACGCCCGGTGGTACTGCGGCTGGCCAGTGCAGGGAAGGAGATCAGCGAGCTGCCCAGCAGGCAACCGGCTCCCAGCAACAGGCGACGTCGACTTATCTCTTGTTCCAGCATAAGGGGTTCGTCCATCGCAGATTCAAGCGAAAATAGTTGAATAAGCTCACTGAGTGAATGTCATACAGGCGCTTGAAACTACCCTCCGGCGGGGGGGCCTGTCAAACCTCAATCGCCCACAGAAAAGCCCGGCACAGGCCGGGCTTTTCACTCTGTGGCAGGGATCACAGCAGGCGGCTCTGGAAGCTGACCCGATCAAATCCGTAGATGTCGTTACGCAATTGCTGGCGACCATTTTCGTCGATCCAGCTGCTCCAGTAGACGGTAAAGACCGGGATCGGCGTGGTGAGCGGCAACCATTTGGTCTGGCTCTCCTTGAGGATATTGGCCACCTTGTCCGGCTGATAGCGGGAGTCCGCCAACAACAGCTCGGCCAGATCGTCCGCATGTTCCACCCGGATGCAGCCTGAGCTGAAGGCGCGCGCCCCCTGCTCGAACAGCGCCTTGCGCGGAGTGGAGTGCAGATAGATGGCGTCATTGTTGGGCAGGTAGAACTTGTAGCGCCCCAGGGCGTTGTGATCCCCCGGCTTTTGCCGCAGGCGATAGGGGAAACCGGCGGCCAGCGCCTGATGCCACCCCTCTTCGGTGAACTGGACCGGATTGCCCTCGCTGTCGATCACCTCGAACTGCTCGCGACTCAGATAGGCGGGATCGCGACCCAGCTTGGGCAGGATGTCCTTGCTCAGGATGGAGCGCGGCACATGCCAGGAGGGATTGAGCACGATGGAGCGAATTTCGCTCGCCAGAATAGGGGTGGCCCGCTGCTCCTTGCCGACGATGACCCTGCTGGTAAACACCTCGTTGCCGGACTCCACCAGGCTCAGGCGGTAGTCAGGAATATTGACCAGCACGTAGCGGCCACCGGCGAGCTGATCGACCAGATCGCGACGCCACAGGTTGCGCAGCAGCAGGCTGGCGCGCACTTGCGGGCCGGTATTGAGCCAGGAGCGGGTCTGACGACCGATAATGCCGTCCGCGGTGAGACCGTGACGACGCTGGAACTGCTTGATGGCCTGCTCGGTATCACCATCGTAAATCTGATCACCATGGCTCGGGGCGCTGTCACCCAGCTCGTTGAGCATGGCGCGGATCTGGCCAAGCTCGGCGGAGCTCTCTCCGGCACGCAGGGTCGGCATATCGAGGGTCGGCCACTTGCTGGCCATCGGCATTGCCAGCAGTTTGTGCACTTTGGCCCGCACCGCCTCGTATTCCGCCACCTGGGGGCGCAGGGATTTCACCTGGGTGAGCAGGTCATCATCGCTGGGTTGGGTCACTACAGGGCGGTTCAAATCGAGCTTGAGAGTCTTCATCTGCTCGCGCGAGACCAGATCCATCCCCCGCCAGGCGTGCTGGAAACGGCTCAGCTTGGTAAAAATGTCGTCATAGATGGCACCACGCTTGTCTGCAGGGGTGGCCTGCAGGCGCTTCCACAGCGTGAAAAAATCGGGATGCAGCTGGGCAAGCACAGCCTCTTGCAACTGCTGCTCCAGCTCGACACGGGCCTGTTCGGCCTGACTGCCCTGATACCAGTCGTGTCCGGTTTCACTGGCCGCCACCACGACTTGTGCTTCGGTCGCATGTACCGCGCCAGCGGGCAAACATCCCAGCCACACCAGATTGGCAAGGGCCAGCCAATACTTCATCCCCATGGGTACCTCAAAACGGTTTGTTCACTCTGTCAGGCCTGACAAGCAGACCCGATGCTCAGGCCGCTCATGATGCGTGAACGGCCAATACTTTGCTAGCGCCCGGGGGCATAACGCTGCCAGATAATGTCATACGCATCTGTCTCCTTGAACCGCGCCAACGCCTGATTGAATTGTTGCAAGAATTGCGGCGAAAAGCTGCGCTTGCCCAACATAAAGAAGCTCGGCGATTCAGATACCACCATGGGGTGGCTGGTGAACAGACCGCTCATCCCCTCCTTGTTAAGGGCGCTGGGGGTAGCCAGCATGTCACCGAGGAAACCGTCGATCCGCCCGCGGGCCAGCTTCTCAAAATTTTGCTGGTCGCTCACCGCACTCACCTGTTTGGCATAGCGAGCGAGCAGCGACATCACTTCATCGCCATAGAAGTACTCTTTGGTGACGCCGAGGGAGTAACCATTGGCCAGCCAGCTCGCCAGATCCTGCTCGGGATAGTGGCTGCCCTTGCGGATCCACAGCAAGGTGCGCCCCGGGTTGTAGGAGTCGGAAAACCAGGCATAACGAGCGCGCTCATCATTGATATTCGCCTCCATCGCCATGTCTATCTCGCCATGCTCCATTTCGTGCAGTACCCGCTTCCAGGGCAGCTCCACATAGTTGACCTTGCAGTGCATGGAAGTGAGCACAGCCGTCAGCACCTCGGCGGCATAACCGCGCACCTCTTGCGGTGAGTCGGCTTCGTAATAATGGTAGGGGGGCCAGTTATCGTAACCGACCTGAATGGGCTCGGGACACAGGGCCTTGGCCAATGCCATTGGCGCCCATAATCCAAGCAGCAGACAGCAAGAGAGCCACTTCATATGTCATCCTTGACGAATAGGTGAGTCATCATAAATCGCCCCCTGCAAAATGGCGATAGAGGCCAGATGACTATCGCATCCGCTAGAAAATGACGCAGCAAAGCGCTTCTATTTACCAATTGCCCTGCCGGAGCGCCACTGGCAACCTGCGCCCCGCCAGACCTGTTTAACCGGGAAACAGCAACGTTTGGAACAGGGGTAAAAAGGGGTTAATATGTGACCAAATATTTTTTTGTGATCCACTATGCTTTTTTTGCAATTGGATTAGCATATGCGCGACATCGGCCTACCCATTCTGTCAGGCATAGAGAGTGATATGACGTACAAAAAGTTCGGTTTTTTGACTGCCATTCTGGCGTTAAGCGGTTTTTATCTTTACACCCTCTATCTGGCTGCTCACCCCAACGTGAGCCTGGCCTACAAACTCTATTATCTGGAAGGCAAGACACGCTTCTGGGAACACAACTCCAGCATGACCTACCAGCCGGGTAACGAGCTCAATCTGACCAAACCGAGCCGCTTCCTCTCCAGCGAAGGCTGGGCCAAGAAGCCGAGCGACGAAGGTACCCTGCTCAGCGGTCAGGGCGGTCTCTACTTTGTGCTGCCCAAGCAGGCGGCCAATCCGGATCAGCTTACCGTACAGGCCCGCATCAACAGCCCGGAAGCCGGTGCCCTGTTGAAAGTGGCGCTGGGTCACGACTTCACCACCACGGTGAAACTGGCCAAAGCGGGCATCAACGAAATTCGCCTCAGTCTGCCCGGCGACTCGCTCACGGCAGATCCCAAGCGCCCCAATTTTCTGGCGCTCTCGGCACCAACTCCCATCAATGTGCAGTCGGTACGTTTGACCGTAGCCCAGTGATCCTTGCCCCGAATACCATTTTATAAAAACAACTATCCCAAATAAGGACGTTCTTATGTCGCATCCAGATTTTCGACTCTCTCTGGTCGTTCCCGTTTACAACGAGGAAGAGAGCATCGATGCCTTCATCAACGCGATAGACAACGAACTGGCCCCGCTGAAAGACCAGCTTGAAATTGTATTCGTCAACGATGGCAGCCGTGACCGCACCCGTGAAGTAGTCGAGCAGGCCATCGCCCGTGACCCGCGCGTGACCCTAGTCAACCTAGCACGCAACTTCGGTAAAGAAGCGGCCTTGACCGCCGGTCTGCATCAGGCCAAAGGGGATGCCATCGTGCCGATGGACGTGGATCTGCAAGACCCGCCCGCCCTGATCCTGGAGTTCGTCAAACTGTGGCAGACCGGTGACTATGACACCGTCTACGGCATCCGCGTCGATCGCAGCGCCGATACCCCGATGAAGCGCCTGACTGCCGGTGGCTTCTACCGCTTCTTCAACGCCCTCTCCACCAGCACCAAGCTGCCGGAAAACGCCGGTGACTTCCGCCTGATCGACCGTCGCGTGGTCGAGGCGATCAAACTGCTGCCGGAGCGCAACCGCTTCATGAAGGGTCTGTTTGCCTGGGCCGGTTTCCGTGCCGTTGGCGTCCCCTACGAGCGCCCGGCCCGTCACGCCGGTGAAACCAAGTTCAACTACTGGAAACTGTGGAACTTCGCCCTTGACGGTCTGCTCAGCTTCTCCAGCTGGCCGCTGCGGGTCTGGAGCTATGTGGGTGTCGGCGTCTCCTTCGTCGCCTTCCTCTACATCCTCAAGATCGTGACCCAGGTGGTCTTCTTCGGCATCGACGTACCCGGCTATGCCTCCCTTATGTCCGTAGTGCTGTTCCTCGGCGGTATCCAGCTGCTGTCGCTCGGCATCATCGGCGAGTACATCGGCCGCATGTTCGTGGAAGTGAAACAGCGCCCGGTCTACCTCATTGAAGGGGTCTATGGCCAGTATGCCCAGCAGGATGCGGCCAAACCGCAGAGCGCTGACAGCAACCCGCAAGAGCAGCAGGAGCAGGCGCCTCAATGATCTCCCGCGAGGAATTCTGGCGGCTGGTACGTTTCGGTTTTGTCGGCGGGGGGGCTACCCTCGTCGACCTTGGCACCTCCATCGCACTGTTTCATACCTGGCCCACCATCTCGGAGCACCTGGTTACCACGCTGGCTTTTGCCATCGCGTTCTGGTTCTCCTTCTTTGGTCACCGCTACATCACCTTCCAGAAGCAGGGAGCCGCCAGCAAGTTTCTGCTGGTCGCCCTCTTCTCGCTGACGGTGCGTAACCTGATCCTGAGCGGCCTGCTGTTTGCGGGGCTCTCCGGTCTACTGCCGGTGGTCATCGCCACCCTGACCGTTACCGTCCTCACTTACGTTCTCTCTCGCGTCTGGGTTTTTGCCTGATGAATGATATGACCAATACTGCCCCGCTAACCGGGGCTGCACTCCCCTATCGCCCGTCACTGCGCATCAGCGGTCGTGACTGGCTGATGATCATCGCCGCCTTCATGCTGAGCCGGGTGGCGCTGTATGGCATGGGCTACTTCGGTGTCCAGCTCTATGGCTCCCCCGACATAGGCCCGCTGCAGGCCTATTGCCAGTTCGACTGCGTCTGGTTTCAGCGCATCATCGAAAACGGCTACGACCTCTACCCGCGCTGGCTGAGCAAGGGTAATGCGGCCAACTGGGCCTTTATGCCGCTCTACCCGATGGTCTCCGGTGCCATCTCCAACCTGTTCAATGTCGAGAGCCTGATCGGCCTCATCATTGTTACCAATATCTCCTTCTTCGCCAGCCTGCCGCTGATGCTGCTGGTGTTGCGTCAGCTCAAGCTGGGGGACGATACCGCCCGCTTCGGCGTCTGGCTGCTCGCCTTCTCCCCCTTCTCAGCCTACTTCGTCTCCGGTTATACCGAGTCGACCTTTATGGCGCTGATGCTGGGGATGTTCCTGTTCGCCTATCGGGAGCAGTGGCTGATGGTGGCCGTGCTGGGGGTCTGTATCTCCGCTACCCGCAACCTGGGGGTGATGATGGTCTTCCCGGTGCTGATCCTGGCGCTGCAGGCCTACGGCTGGCGGGAATTTTTCCGCTTCACCGAGCGCGCCTTCAAGGTGGTGTTCACCCTCTGGATGATCCCCTTTGGCCTGTTTGCCTACATGGTCTACCTCTATCACCTGACCGGCGATGCCTTTGCCTTCAAGCACATTCAGGTGGCCTGGGGTCGCTACATGGACAGCCCGCTGGATTGGTGGCTGAGCGGTTTCGAGCTGGGCGGCCGCAAGGCTTACCTCTCCATCATGGTGATCTTCGGCTGGTGTCTGAACGGCTACCTGTTCAGCCAGAAGCGCTGGGCTGAAGCGACCCTGATGTTCATCTGCTGCACCATCCCGCTGATGACCGGCCTCAACGCCATGCCGCGCTATATGTTCGGGCTCTACCCGACCCTGCTGGCCATCATTCTGCTGACCCATCGCTGGCCCGCTATCCGCCCAGCAGTGCTCTGCATCAGCGGCATGGTTGCCTCCTTCATCGCGGTGGCCTTCGTCAACTTCAAGTTCTTCACCGTCTGATGTGACGACAATGCCTGATACACCAAATGCCGGTCACCTGACCGGCATTTTTTATGGCCGCTATTTTTATCGACAGAGCGTCCCTCTCCTCTCCGTCACACTTTCCTCGGCTTGAAAACGTAACCATTTGAACTGATGTCACAAATCGGCATTTTGCCGATCCAAGGCGCGCTTTGCTGCTCCTAGAATGGGCCCTTGTCCGAACTGCCCTGCTCAAGGAATGGCTTATGCGTCGTGCTCAAAACTTATCCCCCCTCTGGCTTGCACTGATGGCCGCCCCTCTGTTCACCCCACAGGCGATGGCCGCTTCCGAGGTTCACCTCTATGTGGATGGTCAGCCGGTAGCGACCCCGATCTCGCTGGACAAGGGCACTGTGGAGCTGACCCATCCCCTTACCAAGGGGAGCCACCAGATCCGCATCAGCGACGCAAGCAACAGTTGCGGTACCAGCTTTGGCCCGAGCGAGAGCAGACCGCTCCCCTTCGGCACCGCCCAACCCATGGACAAATGCAGCAAGGATCAGAGCTTTACCCTGCGGGTAATGCTGGCCGGGGAGTATCAGTTCACCTTCAACCCGGATACTCCCAGCCTCAAGGTGCTGCGGGCAACCAAGAAGAGCGAGTTCAAACGCCAGCCACCACAAGAGCCCTGCATCAGCTGGGATGGCGGCCCGGTCACGGTGTCGCTCAAAGGGGTCTGGCCCGACGGCACCCGACTGCGGGATGCCTACTCGAAACAGGAGGCGGTGGTCAAACAGGGCAAACTGACACTGACCCCGAGTAAAGAGAGCGGCGGCCTGCTGCTGCTCGAGCCGGTCAAGGCAGCCAAGCCAGCACCATTCAGCTGGGATCAGGCGAGCGTCTATTTTCTGCTGACCGATCGCTTCCACAATGGTGACCCCGCCAACGACCACAGCTTCGGCCGCCAGAAGGATGGTCAAGACGAGGTGGCCACCTGGCACGGCGGCGACTTCAAGGGGCTGACCGAGAAGCTCGACTACATCAAGAGCCTCGGCATGAACGCCATCTGGATCACCCCCATGGTGGAGCAGGTTCACGGCTTTATCGGTGGCGGCGAGCAGGGCAACTTCCCCTTCTACGCCTACCACGGCTACTGGGCGCTCGACTTCACCAAGATTGACCCCAACTACGGCGATGAAGAGAGCCTGAAAACCCTGGTGGACGAGGTCCACAAGCGCGGCATGCGGATCATCCTCGACGTGGTGATGAACCACGCCGGTTACGCCACCCTCGCCGACTTGCAGGATTTGGGGCTCACCGAGCTAACTCAGAACAGCAGCAAACTGCCGACCGTCTGGAACCAGTGGCGTCCGAGCGGTGGCCTCAACTGGCATGGTTACAACCAGTTCATCGACTATCAATCACCCGCGTGGAACAAGTGGTGGAGTGGTGACTGGGTGCGCGCCGGTCTGCCCGGCTACCCGCAGCCCGGCACCGACGATGTCACCGGCTCGGTGGCGGGGCTACCGGACTTTCTGACCGAATCGGCCAAACCGGTAGGGCTGCCGCCATTGCTGGCCGCGAAAAAGGATACCCTCGCCAAGGCGCTGCCCGACGCTACTGTGAGCGACTACCTGATCGCCTGGCACACCGACTGGGTGCGCCGCTTTGGCATCGACGGCTTCCGCGCCGACACCGTCAAGCATCTGGAGCCCGAAGTGTGGGCCAAGCTCAAGCAGGCGGGCAGTGCTGCACTCAAGGAGTGGAAGAGTGCCAACCCGGGCAAGGCCCTCGACGATCTGCCCTTCTATATGGTGGGCGAGGTGTGGGATCACGGGGTAGCCAAGGATTTCTGGTATCAGAACGGCTTCGATTCCCTGATCAACTTCGACTATCAGCGTGAGTTCGCCCTGTCACAGGCCCAGTGCATGGCCAGCGCCGAGCCCACCTATGCCAGCTACGCCAGCCGCATCAATCAGGATCCCGAGTTCAACGTGCTGAGCTACATCAGCTCCCACGACACCAAGCTGTTCTTTGGCGACTATCAGGATGTGCCGCTACAGCGCCGGGTCGCCAACAGCTTTATGCTGTTGCCGGGCGGCATCCAGCTCTACTACGGCGACGAGTCCGGCCGCGGGCTGGCCAAGGATGGCGGGGTGTTCGATCAGGCGCTGCGCTCGGACATGAACTGGCAGGAGCTGGCCAGCGGAGACAAGGCTGAGCTGGTCAAGCACTGGCAGCAACTGGGCCAGTTCCGCGCCGCCCATCCGGCCATTGCGGCAGGCAGCCACCGGAAACTCTCGGATGCCCCCTACGCCTTCGTGCGGGAGAAGGGGGATGACAAGGTGGTGGTGGTCTTTGCCGGTCGGCAGAAGTAACTCTTGAGCCACATTCACCAGCAACAGAGAGGGGAGCCAATGGCTCCCCTCTCTCGTTTATCCATCTGCCACGGTTCACTGTGACAGGCGCGCCGCCACCGGCCACTGCAACCGCGCCTTGAGCAGGGTCTCCTGCCACAGATGCCAAGAGAGCAGCGCCTGCTGATAGACTCCCGCCTGACCGGGCAACAGGATGCCGTAGCTGGCCAGCCGATACGCCATCACCGCATAGAACGCATCGACAATACCCGCCTCGCCAAAGTAGAAGGGGCCCCGCGTCTGCGACCAGATCTCCTGCAAACGGGCCAGCTCACCGACTGCCTCCACCGGGGGATCGATACGGGTTGGCGCCCCAAGAAAGAAGGGGAACAGAGACCGGATCTGCCGGAATCCGGCGTGCAACTCGGCGCAGAGGCTGCGAGCCAGTGCCCGCTCGGCCAGCGAAACGGGATAGAGCTGGCGCTCGGGACAGAGCTCGTGAACATATTCGGCGATGGCCAGCGAGTCGTGAACCCGCACGCCATCGTGTTCGAGCCAGGGCACCAGACCGGCCGGTGCCAGCCGCTTGAGCCGCGCCAGCGACTTGGCATCCTCCAGATCGAACACCTGCTCCTGCCACATCAGCCCGCTCATGGCGAGCACCAGTGCCGCCCGCATCGCCCAGGTGGAGCCGGTGCCCACCGCCAATACCAAGGATCCCATCTGTTGCCTCCTGCATGAGTTGCCTGCGACCGGCCGATCTGCCCTGATGGCAAAACATCCGATGTTCGCTTCACATTTGCGCACCGGCGGGTTTGACCCTCTTGGTGAGCGATGCTAGTTTGATTTTTCAAAACAATCAGTTAGCAACAATGTGAGCCATTAACCGAAATATGGACAGCCAATTTACCATCGTCATCGCAGATGACCACCCCCTGTTTCGGGGCGCCCTTTACCAAGCGGTGCACATGGCCATCAACGACGCTCAATTGCTGGAAGCGGACTCCATCGACAGCCTGACCAGCCTGCTCGGCGAGCACCCCGAAGTTGACCTGTTGCTGCTCGATCTCAAGATGCCGGGAGCCAATGGATTCGAGGGGCTGGCCCACCTGCGCGGCCAGTATCCCGACCTGCCCATCGTGGTGGTCTCCGCCTCGGAAGATGCGATCATCATCCAGCAGGTATTGCGGCTCGGGGCGCTCGGCTTCATTCCCAAATCGGTACCGATGAAGGAGCTGGTCACCGCCCTCAATACGGTGATCGGGGGGGATAACTGGGTGCCGGAAGGCATCTCGCTCCATCCCGAATCGGAAGATGGCCCTGATTTCGCCAGCAAGCTGGCCAGCCTCACCCCCCAGCAATACAAGGTGCTGATCATGCTGCGCGATGGCAGCCTCAACAAACAGATCGCCTGGGAGCTCAATGTCTCCGAAGCCACCATCAAGGCCCATATCACCGCCATCTTCAGAAAACTGGGCGTCAAAAACCGCACTCAGGCGGTTATCGCCCTGCAACAGCTCGATATCAAGGAGAACTGACCCCCGCGCGCAGTGACACGCGGGAGACGACATAGCCAGCTATGCTGGCTATTTGTTGCTCGACAATTAGCACGATCGTACTTTATGCTGCCAGCGCCAACGAGGAGAGAGTGATGAGCAAGGGGCGCCTGACCCGGGAAAACATTTTGCAGACTGCCTTCGAGCAGGCGAGCCAGCAAGGGCTGGAGAGCCTGACCATCGGCTCGCTGGCCAGCGCCTGCGAGATGTCGAAAAGCGGCCTGTTTGCCCACTTTCAATCCCGCGACAATCTGCAGATAGCCGTGCTGGAATACGCCGCCGAGGTGTTCCGGCTGCGGGTGATCCAGCCGGTACGCCAGCAGGAGCACCAGAGCCAGCACGACAAGCTGATCGCCCTGCTGCGTGCCTGGCAGGCTTGGAACCACTGCTTCGCCGGACGCTGCATGTTCCTCGACGCCTGGACCTCGGTGCAGGATGGCCATGAGCAAAAGAGCCAGGTGCAGCAAGCCGCCCGGCAACTGGTGCGCTTCTGGCTCGACTATCTGGCCCGTCAGGTGGTGCAGGGTCAGGCCGCAGGCGAGTGGCGACGCGAGATGGATCCCTGGCGCGCCGTTTATCGCCTCTATGGCCTCTATCTGGCGGATCAGGTGTTCAACGATCTCGAACTGTGTCAGGATCCGGCCCGCCACTTCTGGCCCGAGGTGGACGCTCTGCTGAGCAGCTGGCGCTGATGTTTTGGCATCCGTTCAACACTAATTTTTAAAAACCAACAAAAAAGCACGACCGTTCGCACATAAAAACCACAGGATGACCATGAGCAGCAAGATCTACTTCAACACCAGCCGCTTCAGCCCGAGCAAATGGCTGCTGGGGATAGGCACCCGGTTGCACCACAGACTCGCCCCCACCCATGCCAAGCGTACCGCCAGCAAGTTGCTGCTCACCCCCCAGCGCAACCAGCGGGATGACCACGAACCTGCCGGTCTGGTGAAGCAGGCCGTCCATACCAGCGAAGGGGTATTGATGAGCTATCGGCTCGGTCAGGGGCCACTGTGGCTGCTGATGCATGGCTGGTCCGGCAGCGCCAGCCAGTTCTATCCGCTGATGAGCCATATCGCCGCACAGGGTTTCACCGCCATTGCCTACGATCATCCGGCCCACGGCCAGAGCGCAGGCAACACTGGCCACCTGCCCCGTTTCGTGCGCGCCTTCGACGAGCTGGCGACCAAGCTGGCCAGCGAAGTAGGCCCGCTGCACGGGGTCATCGCCCACAGCATGGGAGGCGCCGTCACCCTCTCCAGCCGTCAGGCGGGTATCGATACCCTGCCGCTGCTGTTGATTTCGCCGGTGCTCGACTATGTGCCCCAGCTCTACGGCATGGTGGCACGCTCCGGCTACTCCATCCGGTTGTTCGATGCGGTGGTCAAGGAGATTGAGCAAAAGTACCAGCACCCCTTGAGCACGGTCGATCCGCTGGGGCGGCTCGCCAGTCGCAGCGGCGCGGCGATGATCGTGCACGACGAGGAGGACAGATTTGCACCGCACGGCGATTCCTTGCGGGCCAGTCAGGATGGTCATACCCGGCTGGTGAGCACCCGGGGACTGGGCCACGGTCGCATCCTCGCCAGCGCCCCGGTATTCGCCGCCTTCGATCAGCTGGCGCGACCGGAAAATCCTCACCGCGCCCTTTGACATGGGGCCATGAAAAAAACGGGCAAGCGCCCGTTTTTATATTTGATACAGCGCCTTATAGTTAATTTGTCAGTGGGAACATTCTTGTCAGAACACGATAAGGCGCCAGCATATGGCCAGACCCAATACAGCATTGTTGCTCACCGGTGGCGGTGCTCGCGCCGCCTATCAGGTCGGAGCCCTCAAAGCGATTGCGGAGCTCTACCCGCGCAATCTCGGCATCCCTTTTCCCATCCTGTGTGGCACCTCGGCGGGGGCCATCAATGTCACCGCGCTGGCCTGCTACGCCTCCTGCTTCCATCTGGGGGTGCGCAAGCTGGAGTGGGTCTGGCGCCGTTTCGAGACCCACCACATCTTCGATTTTCACCCGGGGCGCCTGCTGTGGCGGCTGATGTACGAGGGGTCGGCGGGGCTGATCAATCCCCATACCAACCACGCCTTTCACCTCTTTGACAACGCGCCGCTGCATCGCCTGCTGGATCAACTCATCGACTATCACCGCATTGATGACAACATCCTCTACGGCAGTCTGGAGGCGCTGGCCATCACGGCGTCGGATTACGATGACGGCCTCTCCACCACCTTCTTTCAAGGGCGGGCCGACCACTATCCTTGGGAGCGAGCCAGACGGCGTGGGGTGCGCACCGTGCTTACATCTGAGCATCTGCTCGCCTCATCGGCTCTCCCCTTCGTCTTTCCAGCCACCCGGATCGGCGAGAAGTTCTACGGCGACGGATCCATCCACCAGCTGAGCCCGCTCAGCCCCGCCATCCATCTGGGGGCGGAGCGGATCCTGCTGATCACGCTAGATCCGCCTGAGCACTCGGCGCCGACCCATCACCACGGCCATCTCACCAGCTCCAATATCGCCAGCCATCTGCTCGATACCGTCTTTACCGACACTCTCAACTCCGATCTGGAGCGGCTGTGGCGCATCAACCAGACTCTGGATCTTATCCCTGAGCGGGAGCGCAATCGCCTCAAGCTGAAACGGGTGGAGACCTGTGTGCTGAAACCGAGTCAGGATCTCGACACCATCGCACTGGCCTACCTGCGCAAACTGCCGCTAAAGTTGCGCCGCCTGTTGCGGGTGCTGGGCGTGAAGGGGGATGAGACCAGCAGTCTGGCCAGCTTTTTGATGTTCTATCCGGGTTATTGTCAGCAGCTGATCAAGCTGGGCTATCAGGACACCCTGAGGGAGCGAGAGCGGGTCGTCGCCTTCCTCGATATCGAAGGGCTACCAAAAGAGCGGGAATAAAGGGCGCGGCCGATGAGTGCGAGGGGATTCAGCGCCCCTCCAGCAAACGCTGCTCCGCCTGCTCCATCGCCACCACGGTACCAAACAGGATCAGCCGATCCCCAGCCGCCAGCACCAGCTCGGGTCTGGGCTCCAGACTCTGATCGCCGCGCTGCACCTCCTTGATCCGCACCTCATCAAGCGGCAGCTCGCGCACTTCATGGCCCACCGCCCACGCCTGATCGTGCAGCAACAGCGGATGGAGGCGTTCAAGCAGCTGATCTGCCTCCAGATTGCTGGCACTCTGATCCCCCCAGTAGAAGCCGTGCAGGAAGCGATACTGACTGCTGCGCTCCAGCTCCATCCGGCGGATCACCCGACCGATGGGGATATCGCAATTGAGCAGCAGGTGGGAGACCAGCATCAGGGCCCCCTCCTGGGATTCGGGGATCACCTCAAACGCCCCCGCCTGCTTGTACTGCTCCAGAAAGCTGTCATCCCGGGTACGCACCAGCACCTTGAGATCCCCCGCCAATTCGCGGATCAGTGCCAGCATAGCCTCCACCCGCTTGCGATCATCGAAGGTGATGATCACCAGCCGCGCCCGCAACAACCCGGCGGCCAGCAGAATATCGCGGCGGCTGGCGTCGCCGAAGGCCACCTGCTCCCCCGCCAGCTTGGCCTCACTCACCCGCTCGGGGTCGAGGTCGAGGGCCAGAAAGGGGATCTCTTCGATCTTGAGAAAGCGGGCACAGGTCTGCCCCGCCCGGCCAAAGCCGGCGATGATGACGTGCTGGTTTTTGCTCAGGCCCGACTGTGCCACCTCGGAGCGAGTCAGCAGAGCCGGATCGGTGAGGCTGCGGGCCAGCGAATGGGCCTGAGTCACCAGCCAGGGGGTCATGGCGATGGAGATGATGCCGATGCCGATGAGCAGGGAGACCAGCTGCTGATCCAGCAGGCCGTGGTGGAGCGCCAGTGCCAGCAGCACGAAGCCGAACTCCCCCACCTGACTGAGCATGATGCCGGCGGCCATGCTGTCGCGCTTTCGTTCCCCCATCAGCCGCCCGGCCAGCAGCACCAGCAGGGATTTGCACAGCACCAGCAACACCACGCAGATCAGCACCTGCCACCAAGCCCGCGCCACCAGTTCCCACTCCATGGCCATGCCGATGGTGATAAAGAAGAGCCCCATCAGCACGTCGCGAAAGGGCTTGATGTCTACCTCCAGCTGATGACGGTAGTGGGACTCCCCCAGCATCATCCCCGCCAGAAATGCCCCCAGCGCCATCGACAGCCCGAGCGAATGGGTCATGTAGGCGGCCAGCAGCGCCACCAGCAGGGCGCTCAGCACGAACAACTCGTCGGAGCGGGCCCGCGCTACCTCGTGAAACAGCAGCGGCAGAAACCACTTGCCCACCGCCAGCAGAGTGAAGAGAGCAAACAGCCCCTTGAGGGTGGCCCAGGCGATCTCGGCGGCCAGGGCGCTCCCCTGCACTTCCGGCTGGGCGAGGATCGGGATCATCACCAGCAGGGGCACCACCGCCAGATCCTGAAACAGCAGCACGCTCACCCCCAGCTGGGCGCGGCGGGTATGGAGCTGCTTCTGCTCGCCGAGCTGCTTGATCACCACAGCCGTCGAGGAGAGTGCCAACGTCCCCGCCACCACCAGCGACTGGGCCAGACCCAGCCCCCACCACCAGCCGATGGCGAAAAAGAGCAGTGACGTGAGCAGCACCTGCAACATCCCGACCCCCAGCACCAACCGGCGCATCGCCAGCAATTTCGGCAGGGAGAACTCCAGCCCCAGCGAGAACATCAGAAAGACGATCCCCAGCTCGGCAATGGTCTGCATGATCGACTGGCCGGTGATCACCGCCAGCCCGTGGGGGCCGAGCAAGACGCCGGCAATCAGGTAGGCAAGGATGACCGGCAAGCCGAGGCGCCGGAAAGTTGCCACCAGCAGGACGGCGGCGAACAGCAGGATCAACAGATCGGTGTACAAATTTTCCTCTCCTTTTATCGACTTAAGCTTAGTCAGCCGATCTGGCGGGCAGGAAAGATATATTGGGCATGCCAATTGCAGGGAGGAGACAGTAGTCAGGTGTTACAGGTGGAAGACCATGGAAAATACGTCGTCACTTAATGGCTTTAGCCATGGCATCGAGCAGTGGGTTCGCCAGATGGAGCGGCTCACGCCGTTGCCCAGCGTTGAACGCAACCAGTTGCTCGAGCAGTTGTTGGGGCAGAGCGATCTCGGCGGTCTGCTGACAACTTTTGCCGATCGTGCGGCAAGAATTGTCAGGATCCACGGTCTCTACCTCGATTGTGGCCAGCCCCATGTGCTGATCCAGCACCCGCCGCTGGCCACCCTCAACCTGCACAACTATCCGTTCGAGCTGCGCGGTCAGCATGGCCAGCTGCTCGGCCAGCTCCACTACGAGCTGGAACATCCGCTGAGCGGCAGCCAGCAACGGGTACTGATGCAATACCATCAGCTGCTCTGCCTGCTGCTCCCCCTCTATCTGCGGCTGGAAAAACTGGATCAGCTGGTCCGGCTCGATCACCTGACCGGCCTTGGCAACCGCTCCTACTTTGACGAGGCCATCGGTCGCGCCATCGAGCAGCACAGCCGCGAGCCCCACGGTCTGGTGCTGGTGCTGCTGGATCTCGATCGCTTCAAGCAGATCAATGATACCTGGGGTCATCCGGTGGGGGATCTGGTGCTGAGCCGTTTTGCCCAGTTGCTCAAGGGGTGTATCCGCAGCACGGATCAAGCCTTCCGGCTCGGGGGAGATGAATTTGCCCTGCTGCTGCAACCGGCCGAACCCGAGGCGTGGCGCCCGGTCTGGCTGCGACTGCAGCATATGTTGATGACCAACAAGGAGCTCAGCACCTTCTCGGTCGGATGCAGCCTTGGCGCCGCCAGCTGGCAATCCGGGGTCGATGTGCCGAGCCTCTACGAGGCGGCCGACAGTCACCTCTACGCCCGCAAGAAAGCAGGCAAGGCCAGCCCTAACGAATAATCCCGAACTCTTCTTTGCTCCGGCACATGCGCGCCATGTGACCGGAGCTTCTTTTTTTGGGGTCCCCGCTCACACCGATCACCTCAGGCAAGATCCTGCTCGGGCAAAACCGGAGCTGCACCGCCCCCCTGCCAGTGACAGACCAGCCCGGCCCCCTGCGCCATAAAACCGTCGCAGACAAATAGCCCCACCACCGCCGCTACCTGCTCGCCATAGTAGAGGATGGGGATGCGCCCCCGCTGCCACGAAGGCACGCCATACTCCTGCAGCAGCTTCTTCATCCGCCGACTACCGCTCCGCCCCACCGGTTTGAGGGGGATCCCGGGCGCTACCTGAAAGCGCACCGAGAGGGGCTCGTCCGCTCGGGGGGAGCGCAGCCGATCCTCGCCGTGCTCCGCCATACGCACCACCAGCTCGCCCAACCCGTCCGGCAGGGTCAGCGGCTCACCCACGGTGAGCGGCAACACCTGATGACAGGGTTGCAGATCAGGGCTCACCAGATAGAGCCGCTCCTGAAAACGGCGGCAGCTCTGGCGCCCCCAGTTGAGCTGAGGATTGGCATCACCGCGCGCCAACGCCACCTCCTGCCACAGCCTGGCAAGCTGCTCGCGGGATGGCATCTCCCCCCCCTGACGGCGGATCCAGTAGCGCAGCAGGTTGTTGCGCCGGGTGGGTGAAAGGGCGTGCAGCGGGCCGATATGGAGCGCCTCCCCCTCGCCCGCCAGCTGCCAGTCGCTCTCGGCCAGCTCATCCAGCAGCGCCTCCTGCTCGGCGCACAGGGCCATGCTGCGCGCCGCGGTCTGGGCCATGGCGGGCCAGCGCGCCTTGAGCTGGGGGATAAGCGTCTGGCGCAAAAAGTTGCGGTCATAGCTCACATCCTGATTGCTCTCATCCTCTACCCAGCCAAAGGGGAGGCTCGCCGCCGCCTCGACCAGCTCGGCGCGACTCATATCGAGCAGCGGCCGCAGCAACAGGCCACCGGCAAAGGGCTGGCTTGGCAGGATCCCCGCCAGCCCGCGCAGGCCGGCGCCGCGCTTGAGGGCCAGCAGCAGGGTCTCCAGCTGATCGTCCTGATGGTGGGCGGTGAGCAGCCACTCCCCCTCCCGCATCCGGGCGGTCAGCCGCTGGTAACGGGCGGTGCGAGCCTGCGCCTCCAGACTCTCGCCATTGCCGCGGGCCAGAGTTACCCGCTCGACCAGCAGCTCCACCGCCAATTGCTGACACACGGCTTCACAATGAGCGACCCACTCATCGGCATGGGGACTGAGGCCGTGGTGCACGTGCAGGGCGCGAAGTGACAGGCTGTGCTCGCGGGCATACTGGGCCGCCAGTACCAGCAGCAGGGTAGAGTCGAGGCCGCCACTGAAGGCCACCAGCAGACCGGTGGAACCTTCCGGCGCTGGCATAGTCAGACAAAAGCGAGAATAAAGATGAGAAATCATAGGCTTCCCCAAAACGGACCGGCCGATCTTAGCAGAGTCGGGCTTATCAAGCTGCAACCCTGCTGCTAGAGTGAGGCTCGCCCGCCCTCTCCACCAGGCTGGCCGCAAGGCGGTCGCACAACCGGTTGGAGCAAGGAAGATGGGCAGGGAAGCAAACAACCCGAATTGGAATCAAACAAGATGAACAATAAGAAAAGCTTACTGGCCGGCCTGATTGGACTGGCACTGCTGGCTGGCTGCAGTCAGGCACCGCAAGACTCCCCCAAACACTCCGGGCTGGCGCTGGCCAATATGGACACCCAGGTCAAACCCGGCGATGACTTCTTCCGCTACGTCAATGGCAAGTGGCTCGCCACCGCCAAGATCCCTGACGATCGCCCCGCCGATGGCGCCTTCTACATGCTGCGGGACAAATCCCTCGCCGATGTGCGGGTGCTGGTCGAGGGGCTGGCCAAGCAGGACGCCGCCACCGGCACGCCGACCCAGCAGATCCGCGATCTCTACGCCAGCTATCTGGATCAGGCAGGCCGTGACGCCAAGGGGCTCACCCCGCTGGCACCGGCGCTGGCCGATATCGACCAGATCGGTGATCAGGCAGCACTGGCCCGCGCCTTTGCCCAAAGTGGCCGCATGGGCGGCGGCGCGCCGTTTGGCATCTGGATCGACGCCGATGCCAAGTCCCCCGACCGCTATGCGGTCTACCTCTATCAAGGTGGACTGGGGCTGCCGGATCGGGACTACTACCTCAAGCAGGATCCCGACAGCCAGGCCCTGCGCCAGAAGTACCAGCAGCATATCGCCGCCATGCTGAGCCGCCTCGGTGAGTCTGACCCGAGCGGCAAGGCCAAGCGGATTCTGGCCCTCGAAACCCGGCTCGCCACCATCCAGTGGGACAACGTCGCCCTGCGGGATCGGGAGAAGAACTACAACAAGCGCCCCGCCAGCGAACTGGCACGGCTCGCCCCTCATCTCGACTGGCAGGCCTATCTGAACGCCGCGGGCATTGCGGCCCAGCCGGAGCTCATCATCGGTCAGCCAACCTATCTGAGCGCGCTGGATCAGGTGATGGCCCAGACCCCCATCGCCGACTGGCAGGCCTACCTCAAGTGGCAACTGCTGACCGACTACGCCCCCTATCTCGACAGCGAGACCGACCGCGCCAACTTCGCCTTCTACGGCACCACCCTGAGCGGCACGCCCAAGCAGCGCGCCAGCTGGGAGCGGGCGCTCGGGGTGCTGAACGATCATCTGGGTGAAGCGGTCGGCCAGCTCTATGTGGCCCGCTACTTCCCGCCAGCGGCCAAGGAGCGGATGGAGCAGCTGGTGGAGAACCTGCGCACCGCCTACGGCCAGAGCATCAAGGAGCTCGACTGGATGTCGCCCGAGACCAAGGCGCAGGCCCTCGAGAAGCTGGCCAAGTTCCGCCCCAAGATCGGCTACCCCGACAAGTGGAAGGATTACAGCGCCATCGCCATCAAACCGGATGATCTGGTGGGCAACCTGCAACGCTCGCAAGCCTTTGAATACGCAGACAGTCTGGCGCGCCTCGGCAAGCCTGTCGACCGGGACGAGTGGCACATGTCGCCGCAAACGGTGAACGCCTACTACAACCCGAGCAACAACGAGATCGTTTTCCCGGCGGCTATTTTGCAGCCCCCCTTCTTCGACATGACGGCGGATGATGCGGTCAACTACGGCGCCATCGGCGGGGTCATTGGTCACGAGATGGGCCACGGTTTTGATGATCAGGGGGCCAAATCCGACGGCGACGGCATGATGCGCGACTGGTGGACACCGCAAGATCTCAAGGAGTTCCGCTTCCGCACCAGCCGTCTGGTGGCCCAGTACAACCGCTTCGAGCCCATCAACGGCCAGTTCGTCAACGGCCAGTTTACCCTGGGGGAGAACATCGGCGATCTGGGCGGCCTCACCATAGCCCACAAAGCCTACGAGCTGTCGCTGGATGGCAAGGAGGCGCCGGTGCTGGATGGCTTTACCGGCGAGCAGCGCTTCTTCCTCGGCTGGGCGCAGGTGTGGAAGGGGATGTATCGCCCCGAGCTGATGCAGATGCTGCTGCGCTCCGACCCCCACTCGCCGCCCGAGTACCGGGTCAACGGCGTGGTGCCGAACATTCCCGCCTTCTACGAGGCATTCAACATCCAGCCGGGTGACAAACTCTATCTGCCGCCCCAGAAGCGGGTGAAGATCTGGTAGCAACATCACGGCGGGCTCCCCGGGAGCCCGCACTCAAGAGACAGCAAGAGGTTGCAAGATGAACAGAGCATTGATGATGGCAGGGCTGCTGACCCTGCCGCTGGCGGCACAAGCACAAGCCGAAGAGGTATTTAGCAAGCAACTGACCCTCCCCTCCGGGCAGGTGATCCGGGTAGCGCAGGGGGCCGGTGAGCCCACCTCCATCGGCAGCTATGACGTGCGACTCTATTCGGGTCAGAACGCCCAATTTCCACTGGATGAGTTTCAGGATGGCAAGGTGATGGCTCGCAACGGCTTTATACGGGAGCTGAAACTGGTCGATTTGAATGGCGACAAGCAGCCCGAGCTGGTGGTCATCATCGAGAGCGTCGGCAGCGGCAGCTATCAGGATGCCGATGCCTACACCGTCAGCCCGCAAGGGGAGCTGGAGATCTTCAATCAGGTCAAGGAGCTGGAGCCCAAAGAGGATGTGGTCAAGGCGCTCAAAAGCCCGCAGGACTAAGTCCTCTCCCCGAATCTGCAATGTAAAAAGCCCTGATGATCAGGGCTTTGTTGTTTCTGCTGTTGGCGTAACCAGCTCAGAGGCAGGTCGCCCGAATGGAGACCTGCGGCAGCGCCATCTCGTGCTGGGCCGCCACCAGTTGCAGCTCGTAGGCCCCCGCCAGCCAGGTGCGAGCCAGCACGGCATCAACGCTGGCGTTGGTAAGTTCGAACGCCGCGACCGGAGTACAACCGGCCAGCAGATTGGCCAGCATGGTGGCGCTCAGCAGATCCCCCACCCCGATGGGGTGGCGAGCAAAAGGGTAGAGCGGGCGGGAGAGATGAAAAGTCCCCTCCTCGCACACCAGCAGCATCTCGAAGCGGTCCATGGCAAAACCGGCCTTGCCCAGATGCTTGACCATCACCAGCTTGACCTCTTGCGCGCGCAGCTGCTGGCACGCCTCGATGGCCTCCGGCACATTGCGGATATCGCGGCCGGTGAGCTGTTCCAGCTCCAGTAGATTGGGAGCCAACATATCGGCGCAGGCCAGTGCCCGATGTTTCAGAAAATCGGCGACGCCGGGTGCCACTATGCACCCCTTGTCGGGGTGACCCATCACGGGGTCACAAAAATAGAGGGCGGCCGGATTGAGCGCCTTGAGTCTTGCCACCGCCGCCAGGATCTCCTCCCCCTGTTCGGCCGAGCCGAGGTAGCCGCTCAGCAGCGCATCGCACTCGGCCAGCACGCCGATCTCCGCCAGGCCGTTTACCAGCTGACGGATATGGCCGCCGGGCATCACCATCCCCTGCCAGCCTTCGCGGTATTGGGTGTGGTTGGAGAACTGCACCGTGTTCATCGGCCACACCTCGATCCCGAGGCGACGCATGGGAAAAACGGCGGCGCTGTTGCCGGCACAGCCAAAGACTACGTGGGATTGAATGGAGAGCACTCGCTTCATGGTTGGCGACTCACGCAATAAGAACAGGAATTCCGGAGGGAAAAACGGGCCTTGCGGCCCGTTGTTGTCACTTTCGACTGTTGTCACTGTCGATTAACGCAGCACCTTGACGGTGTAGCTGCCATCGGCCTGACGATAGAGACCGTGGATGTCGGTCTCGAAGCCCGGGTAGTGGGCACCGATCTCGCACAGCATCTCGAGGAACTCGAGCACCGGCAGAGAATCCTGGGTCACCATCTCGCCCGGCAGAACCAAGGGTACTCCCGGCGGGTACGGCAGGATCATGTTGGCGCTGATGCGGTCAACCATGTCACGCAACGGCACCTCTTCCAGATTGCCCGCCAGCTCTTGCTGCCATGCTGCGTGCGGGGTCATCTTCATCTCCGGCAGCACATCGAACGCCTTGAACATCAGCTCCGGCAGACGGTACTTGCAGGTCAGATCGTGGATGCTCTGGGCCAACTCCTGAATGCGCATCCCTTCGTAGAAGCTCGGGTCTTCACGATAGAGGCTCGGCAGGATGTTCTTGATGGTCAGGTTCAGGTCATAACCACGCTTGAACTCGGTCAGGGCGCGCAGCAGTTGCATCGCCTTGGACTGATCGATACCGATGGAGAAGAGGAACAGCATGTTGTAAGGGCCGGTCTTCTCGACCACGATGCCGCGCTCGTCCAGGAACTTGGAGACCAGAGAGGCAGGGATGCCCTTCTCCAGCAGCTGGCCGTCACGGCCCATACCCGGAGTCAGCAGGGTAACCTTGATCGGATCCAGGTACATGTGGTTGTCATCGATGTCCTTGAAGCCGTGCCAGTCATCTTTCGGATCCAGCTTCCAGCACTCGACGGTGTCGATGTTGTCCGGCTGCCATACGTCGAAGAACCAGCCTTCGCTCTGATCACGCAGACGCTTGATCTCTTTGCGGAAGGAGATGGCGCGATCGATGGAGTCCTTGATCAGACGCTTGCCGGTGTTGCCACGCATCATGGCAGCGGAGATCTCGGTCGATGCCACGATGCCGTACTGCGGCGAGGTGGAGGTGTGCATCATGAAGGCTTCGTTGAAGGTCTCTTCCTCCACGTCACCCTTGATGTGGATCATCGACGCCTGGGAGAAGGCCGCCAGCAGCTTGTGGGTGGACTGGGTTTCATAGAACACCTTGCCCGGCATCGCTTCGCCGCTCATGCCGCACTTGCCTTCATAGATCGGGCTGAAGTTGGTGTAAGGCACCCAGGCACTGTCGAAGTGGATGTAAGGAGTATCCAGCGCTTCCTTAATGAAGGCGGTGTTGTAGAGCAGGCCATCATAGGTGGAGTTGGTGACGACGGCGTAACGGGGAGCCTGGGCACCCGGTGTCGCGGCAACCTTGGCTGCGATGGTGTCGCGGCTGAATTCGCTCTGCGGGATACCACCCAGAATGCCGTAGGCGTTGCGGGTCGGACGAAAGTAGATCGGCGTCACGTCGTTCATCATCATCAGGTGAGTGAGCGACTTGTGGCAGTTGCGGTCAACCAGCACTGTGCTGCCAGCCGGCGCGGAGTACATGCCGACGATCTTGTTGGCAGTGGAGGTGCCGTTGGTAACGATATAGGAGCGATCGGCGTTGAAGGTACGGGCGATATACTCTTCGGCTTCCTTGTGCGGACCTGAGTGATCCAGCAGGGAGCCCAGCTCCGGCATGGAGATGGATACGTCAGCCTTGAACGCGTTCGGGCCGTAGAAGTCATAGAAGATGCTGCCGGCCGGGCTCATCTGGAAGGCGGTACCGCCCATGTGACCCGGAGTACAGAAGGTGTATTTACCCTCTTCCACGTACTTGAACAGCGCCTTGGTGAACGGCGGCAGGATGGCGTCCTGATACTCCTGAGTGGCCTGACCCATCTTGAGGGCGATGTCGTCAGCCATGCCAAGACGGTACTCGAAGAAGTGGACGTTCAGACGCAGGTCGGTCAGGTGAATGTCCAGGGTGGACTGGTCGTTGGCGAAGGCGAAGATCGGCAGCTTCTCGTTGCGATCGTGGATCTCCTTGCACAGGCCCAGAGAGTATTTGTCCCAGTCGAAGATGGCGCCGCAAACGCGGGGGTTCTTCTCAATCAGTTTCAGCAGGTCGGCTACGTCGACCGGATAAACAACCTCGAAACCCTTGCGCTCGAGGGAGGCTTGCAGCTGGCGAATGGGTTCTTCTTTAAAGAAAACGCCGAGGTGGTTGAGGATGGCAATGATATTCATCGTAATGCTCCACACGTAAAGGGGCGCTCTCCATCAGGGATGGTGAGTGAAGAGCGCTCGGAAGATAAAAGGGGGAATTAGTTGCTGGGCTGTTCGCTCAGCAGGGCATCGTGCTGACGCAGACCCTGTTTTTTGGCGTAGAACATCAGGATGATGAGCGACACCACGAAGGTAGCGGTAAGGTTGGAACCCTTGGCACCCATCAGGGCCACCAGACAGAAGACACAGGCCACACCGGAGAAGATCATCGCGCCGATGCTGCGGGAGGTCATGCCCTCGAAGCGGATCAGGTTAATGCTGGAGTAGAAGTAGGGCAGCATGGTCAGCAGCACAGCATCTGTGGTCAGCACGTTGAAGAGATCGGCAGCGTGAGCGGACTGGGAGGTGAAGGCGGTCAGGCCAATCATCAGGGCAGTCATCTTGAGGGAGCCCAGGATCAGACCCTTCTTGGCCACGCCGTTCTTGTCCACTTCACCGTAGATTTTCGGGAAGTTGCCATCGTTGGCGGCACGCTTGCCCGCCTCGCCCACCAGCATCATCCAGGAACCGAGCGAGGTGAAGCAGGCCAGCGCGGTGAAGGCAGAGACGAACGGCGCAGACCAGCTACCGAAGATGGCGGAAGAGGCCATGGCAAACGGGGCGCCAGAGGCTGCCACTTCACCGGCTGGGAACATGCCGCTGATCACTTGGGTAGAGAGGATGTAGATAACACCCGCGATACCGGTACCCAGCATGGTAGCGAGCGGTACGGTGCGCTTGGGGTTCTTCACCATGCCGGAAGAGACGGCGGCAGATTCAACACCGACGAAGGACCAGAGGCAGATCAGCACGGCGCTGATGACCGCATGCAGGTCGCTGCCGCTGGTGGTGTTCCAGTTCTGGCTGTAGACGGTGGCATCAAAATGACCCCAACCCATCACCGCAGTACCGACAACCGGCAGCAGGATCAGCACCAGACCCAGGGTACAGAGTCGGCTCACCCAGCTGCCGCCAAGCAGGTTGACGAAGGTGAAGATCCAGACGGCAGCGATGGTGGCTGCGGCGGCCGGAATTGGGCTATTGAGAATGGGGAAGAAGACCGAAAGGTAGGAGACGCCGGTAATGGCGATGGCCAAATTACCGATCCAGTTGGCGTGGTAATAGAGCACACCGGTCTGGAAACCGAACACCGGAGAGATCTCGCCAGCGTAAGCAATGGGGCCACCCTCTTGCGGGTTCTTGGTAGCAAGGCGGGCGAAGACAAAGGCGAGGCCCATGGCGCCTACCAGACAGATTGCCCAGCTAAAGACAGAGATGGAGCCGATGGTGGCCAGTGCCGAAGGCAGCAGCGCAATACCACTCCCCATCATGTTGCCGGCCACCACACCTGTACAGGCGATAAGGCCAATCTTCTTGCTCGTATCTAGGGACATAAGATCTCCGGTTCTATAAAAGGTCGGGTCGTCACATACACATTTGGCGGAACGCCCCGCCAAAGAATGGGCACAGACTAGGCCTCTCATCCCCGGAAAACATAAAGACCAGCTAACGGATAAAAATATGAGCCAACTTTTTTCGCCGCCTCGTCAATTTTGATAAAAACCATTTAAAAACAGTACATTGACATCACATCACACAGCCGTCTTGATAAAACCTTGATATCCTTCTGCCCCATTTTTGCCCCTTGATAACCCCCTTATCTCGCCGTCTTGATATTTTTGGCCAGATAAACCCGGGATAAAGCAGCTCCCAATGCGCCCACTCCCCTTGTAACCATCCGAACGCCCTTTGGGTCATAACCCTAAGTGGCCGCTCACCTCCTGCTTTCCCCGCCGCTCGGCTCATCACAATCCAGGCTCAGAGGTAAAGCGCAACGGCGATAACCGGTAAGCAATGAGAAATGGGTCGAGACAGACAGCTTATCCCGCCGCCAACAATGAGCAGATGTCACAAGCTGCGCGCGGCGCAAAGCCGGGCAAACTCGAGTGCCGCGAATACTGCGTGCAAGACAAAGGCAAATGGGGATAGTGGGGAGCTGCGGGGGATAAATCGGGCCGCACCCGAGCAACTATCCCCGGTGGCAAACAAGCAGGATTGAAACAAGCAGAAACAGCACAGGCCGCCCGAAGGCAGCCTGTGGATGAAGTCGGCAACCGCACCGACCGGGGGAAAACCAACACAGCGGAGTTAGAAGAGCTTCACCTTGCTCTGGCCCAGCGCATTGAACAGGGCCGGGGTGAGGCTCTCCATATTGCTGTAGAAACCGAGCTGCTGGCAGAGCAGATAGGTCTGCTCGGTCGCCTCCATCAGGAAGGCCTGACTGTAGGCATCACCCGCCACCTCGGGGCGACCATCCAGCTCCGCCAGCTTGCCCTGCAGTATGTAATAGAGCACAGAGCGGCCGCGACTCGCCGCCTTCTCCAGCAGATAGTTGGCCTGCTGTTGCTGGCCGTTGAGGATCGCCTGCAGGGTCAACGCCTCCCACACCCGGGCTGGCAGGGCGCCGCTGTTTTGCACCACGCTGGCGAGATGGGTGCCAATCCCCTGCAGCCGCTCGCTCTCGGATTTGCCCGCCAGGGTGGCCAGCGCCTCGCCCGCCAGATAGCGCTCCGCCAGCAGCAGCGGCTGATCCGGCTGGAGCGCCAGCGCCTCCTCCAGCAGCTCGATACCGCGCTTGAGGGCAACCGGATCCCGGCTGTTGATGTAGTACTGCGCCTCCATCATCGCCATCAGGGAGGCATCATCGGTCGGCCAGCCCATCCCCGGCTCGGCATCGGGTTGGTCGAGGGCGCGCAGCAGATCCTGGCTGCTGGCCTGCAACACACCGTGCACACTGTGGCGACTGAGCTGGTACTGATGGCTGAACAGCACCCGGTTGGTATTGATATTGCGATACTCCAGATCGAGATAGGTGCCACGGGGCTGGCGGGTGACCCGCACACTCAGCTCCTTGCCGGGCATGATGCCCCCCATCAGAGTGGTGGCGCCGTACTGCACCCGCAGCGGCGTAGCCACCGCCACCTCCCCCATCAGGGCGCGGGTAATGCCATCGGCGAGGCGCACGTTCTCGTTGTTGTCATCCATGCCGGAGTGGAAGCGGAACACCAGCAGATTGGGATCCAGCATGGCGTGTACCTGGGGGCTGGTGTGCTGGTAGCTGAGCATGCTGACAATGGCGATCAGCACGATGGCAACGAAGATATCGAAACTCACCATCTTCCAGCGGCTGCGAGCATCCTTGGCATGGGTAGAGATGGCGCGGGTCAGGGGCCCGGCGGGAAAAGGGGCGACATTGGGCTGTGCATCATCATCCTGCTCAGCCGCGGGCGGGCTCAGATCGGAGAGAGTCGGGTTGTCGGAGAGAGCGGTATTGACCGCAGGAGCAGGCTGCTCGTCCGCCATCACCACGGAAACCACCTGCAGCGGCCGCACCGGTGCCACCAGCTTGTAGCCGCGCTTGGGTACGGTGACGATATAGTCGGTCGCATCGGTGCGACCATCTTTGAGGATCTTGCGCAGTTCGAAGATGGACTGGGTCACAACCTGATCGGTCACCTCGGCGCCATCCCACACCTCGTTGATCAGGGCATCGCGGCCAAACACGGTGCCGGCATTATGGGCCAGAAACCGCAACAGGTTGACCAGTCTGGGTTCGAGGTAGACCTCGCGGTCGGGGCGACACAACATGTTGTCGTCAACGCTCAGGGTCCAGTCGTGGATCTCAAAAACCGATTCGCTCATGATTCACTCGCTGCAGATGGTGACAATGCACGATGAGAGAGACGCAAAACCCGGGCTGACTGAACGGAACAAGGCGCCATCACCACAGGTGACAGATAAAAAGAGAACCGAAGCAATCACATCTCTGAGAGTCAGTCTGGCCAGGCCATCCTGTTTACGTCTGAAGGGCATCCTTGCGGGCATTCCGACCACCGGGATCGGAAGGGATCACTTTAAGCAAAACGGGAGCTGGATCCCACTTTTTTTGGCTATAAATCGCCGTTGAGTTGATCCGACACCGCACTTTTCGGCAAATAGCGTGCCAACTAGTATTCATATGAACATCCCATATGCCGTAATCAAAAAGCCCTGAACATCAGGGCTTTCTCATTTCTTCGACCATCGGGGAGACGTTACTTCGCCAGCGGAAGCGCATCCTGCTGACGACTGCGGCGCAGATGACGCCGCCACAACGAGAAGCCGCCGTAGCCAAGACTCAGCACCACCGCATAGAGCACCTGAGTGGCAAGCGCTACCAGCACCAGAGCGCAGAGCAGCACGCTTATCCCCGCCAGCCCCTTGCCCACCCCGCCGAGCAGGCGCCAGCCCGCCGCCATGCAGAGCAGGTAGACCAGCACGAAGTTGCCGTTGGCGTAGCGGATCAGCTCATCAAGGGGCAGTCGCAGCCAGATGATCAGGGTGATGCAGAGCAGGCAGATGGCAAGCACCAGGCCGAGCGCCCGCAGCGGCGCGCCGCGCGCGGTGAGCACGGCCAGCGAGGGGGGCAGCTTGCCTTCCCGTGCCATGCTCCAGATCAGCCGGGCAAAGCCCTGAATGTAGATGTTGATGCTGGCAAAACAGGAGAGGTAGCCGAGCACCGCCACCAGCCACTTGGCGGTGGGGCCGAACAGCAGCGCCAGCAGGGAAGGGATAGCGGTGGCATTTTTCGCCTCATCGCCGTAAAGCCCATATTTGAGCACCACCAGCGAGTGGATCCAGTAGATGAGCCCCGCCAGCAGCACCCCGCCAAGCAGGGCGATGGGGTAGTCCCGCTCCGGCCGCTTGAACTCCTCCCCCATATGGGCGAAGGCTTCCAGCCCGACGAAACACCAGAACATCACCGCCAGCGCAGTGGCCATAGGGGGCCACTCATCCGCGCTCGGCAGCGGCCGGGCCGCATCGCGCCAGCTCACCTCCCCCTTGAACCAGATAAGCAGGGTGAGCCCCAAAATGGCGAGCGCGATCAGCAACTGCAGGTTGCCGGAGGAGCGCGCCCCGCGCAGCCCCAGCAGAAAGACCCCGAGCAAGGTGAGCAGCTGGATGGCCCAGAGGGTCCACTCCCCCATCTCGAACAGGGCGTGCCAGAAGCCGGCGGCAATCATCAGGGCGGCAGGCAGGCCCACCGGCAGCACAGCCAGAAACAGGAAGGCGGAGAAGCGCTCGGCGCCGTTGCCAAAGGCGAGGCCAATCAGGTGCGGCGCGCCGCCCGCATGGGGATAGCGACGGCCGAGGCGAGCGAAGGTAAAGGCGATGGGCAGCACCAGCGCAATCAGCAGCAACCAGGTCCAGAGCGAGGCCCCACCCGCCAGCGAGGCGGCGGTCGCCGGTACCACGAAGATCCCGGTGCCGAGCAGCGAGGTGGCGAGCAGCCCCATCCCCTGCCAGAGCCCGAGATCCTTTTTCAACCCAGACATATCCTTTTGTCCTGACTAAAAAAACATCCCGCCATGTTAGGCCTGCTCCGCCCCTTTGTTAAGCACGATGGTTAAGCGTGGGGGCGAAAATATGCAGCCTTTTATTCAGGCTCGGGCCCAGCTTGCAGGGATTCGGCCAGAAAATCCCCCAGCAGGGTGATCTTGAGCACCTGCCGCCGCGCCGCCGGATAGATGAAGTAGAGGGTCTTGGCAGGGCTCTGATAGCGGCCAAGCAGCGGCAGCAAACGCCCCGAAGCGATATGCTCACGCACCTGTTCGGCTGGCTGCAAGGTGATGCCAGCCCCGGAGAGCGCAGCCGTCAACAAAGCAGGCCAGTGATTGATGCGCAGGCGCGAGGCGACCCGTACCTCCTCGCTCTGGCCATCCTCACCGACAAATTGCCAGCGCTCGTGCTCGCCCCAGTTGCCATGCAGACACTGGTGGCGGGCAAGATCGGCCGGATGACGGGGCACGCCGTGGCGATTGAGGTAGTCGGGGGCCGCGCAGAGCCGGTAGTGCTGGGTCAGCAGCGGACGGGCAATCAGCGCCTCATCCTGCGGGCGCAGGGTACGGATGGCGGCGTCAAACCCCTCCTCCACCAGATCGACCCAGCGGGGGGTGAGCTGCAGATCCAGATCCAGCTTGGGATAACGGTCGAGAAAAGCGGGCAGCAGCGGCACCAGCCGGTGGTGGCCAAAGCTGAGGGGAGCGGCGATGCGCAGCCGTCCGGCCGGCTCGGCCAGCAGGTTCTGGGTGAGCGACTCGGTCAGTGCCAGCTCCTCCAGCACCCGCTGGCAGCGAGCCAAAAACAGCTGGCCCAGCTCGGTGAGAGTCTGCTGGCGGGTGGTCTTGTGAAACAGCTTGCCCCCCAGCCACTGCTCCAGCCCCAGCACATGCTTGCCCACCATCTGGGCGCTGATCCCCTCTTCGCTCGCCACCGCGCTGTAGGAGCCGAGATCCACCACCCGGGTGAAGATACGCATGCTGGTCAATCGGTCCACAACCGCTCCTTTGTTCGTTCCTGAGTAACACGACCCGCTTACCGAGCCCTGATTCACAACCAAAAGTTTAGTAAGAAATGGATTTTAGCCAATTTATTCAACTTTTAGTTACCAATACAGTGATGCCGTCCCTTCCCCACAGGATAAATTCCCATGAAAAGCACCTATCTGGCCGCATTACTGGTCGGTCTGCTGGCTACCGGTGTCAGTCAGGCTGCCGAGAGCAGTTTTATCAGCAACCACGACCATGCCCCTGCCTCAGCAACTCAAGCCCAGCCCGATATCTTTCGGGTCAGCCTGCTCGGCACCGGCACTCCGGTGCCCCAGATCAGCCGGGGCGGTTACAGCACCTTGGTCGAAGCGGGCAACCAGAAGCTGGTGTTCGATTTTGGCCGCAACTCCGCCACTCGCCTGTGGCAGCTGCATATCCCCATCGGCCGGGTCAACGCCTTCTTCCTCACCCACTTTCACTCCGACCACACCAACGGGCTGGCGGATCTCTGGCTGACCGGCTGGCTGCAACCGGCCTATGGCCAGCGCCACGCGCCGATGGAACTCTACGGCCCCAAAGGAACAACAGCTCTCGCCCGTGGCTTGCAGCAGGCCTACGCCACCGACATCGCCACCCGGGTCAAGGATGAGGGAACGCCGCTGGACGGGGTGGAGATCAACAGCCACGAGGTCACCGCCGGGGTGGTCTACGACCAGGACGGGGTCAAGGTGACTGCCTTTGACAACGACCACGGGGTCAACATCAAGCCGTCATTCGGCTATCGCATCGACTACCACGGCCACAGCGTGGTGCTCTCCGGCGATACCCGCTATAGCCCCGAAGTGGTGAAGCAGGCCGAAGGGGCCGACCTGCTGGTGCACTGCGTCTCCATGACCTCTACCGAGCAGATGAAGGCCAACCCCGGCTACAAGGCGATCGCCGGTCACCTCGCCTCCCCCGAGCAGGCGGCCCGGGTAATGAACGAAGCCAAACCGGCGCTGACCGTGTTCAGCCATATCGGCCTCAACGGCAAGATCAGGGTGAAGGATCTGGCGCAGGATCTGCGCGCCCGCTACTCGGGCCCCTTCGTCATCGGCAACGACCTGATGCAGATTGATCTGCCTACCACGGCCTCCGGCAAGGGCTATGCCCTCTGGCAGTCGGAGAATATCGACAACAAATAGAGGCACGGATACCGGTCAGCCATGGCCGGCATCCGCAATCGACACCGGGGGCTATCTTTAAGGGGTGTTTGACCACAAGGAGTTATCCCTATGAGCCTGAAATGGAAGCACCTCGCCCTGGCCACTCTTCCCTTGTTCGGCATGTCGGCCGCGCAGGCGGCGGTGTTGACCAGCCTTGAATGGCCCCCTTACACCAGCGCCAGCCTGCCTGAACAGGGCAAGAGCAGTCAGGTGGTGACCGCAGCCTTTGCCCTGGCTGGCGACCCGCTGACTATCAAGTTCTATCCCTGGCAACGGGCCGTGGACGAGGCGACCAACAACCCCGAGGTACTGGGTTATTTCCCCGAGTATCTCGACCCCAAGAGCAGCTGCCTCTTCTCCGACCCCATAGGTAACGGCCCTCTCGGCTTTGCCCAGCGAGCCGATCAGCCGGTCACCTGGCAAAGCCTTGATGACCTCAAGGGTAAGAAAATTGGTGTCGTCACCGGCTATGTGAATACCACCGAGTTCGACGAAAAAGTGGCCAGCAAGGAGCTCTCGGCCGATGCCACCAGCTCGGACAGCCAGAACCTGCTCAAGCTCGGCAACGGTCGGCTCGATCTGGCGGTCATCGACCAGAATGTGATGACCTATCTGCTGGAGAGCGATCCCCAACTCAAGGATGTTGCCGCCAACCTCGGCTTCAACGGCAAGATCCTCGAGGACAAGTCCCTCCACGTCTGCTTTACCAACTCCGCCAAGGGGAAAGAGGCGCGGGACAAATTCAACAAGGCGCTGGCCAGCGACGAGGTGAAGAAGCTGATGAAGTAGCGATACCGCATCCGCTCGCCGCCCCAAACAGCCATAAAAAAAGCCGCCTCTTGCGAGGCGGCTTCTTCATTCAACTTGGTAACCGGAGTTATCAGGCAATCAGCTTGTAGATGATACCGGACATGGCGATCAGGCCGATGATGGTCACGAAGCCGTTGCTGATGTTGCCAGCGTATTTGCGCATGGCCGGAACCTTGGTGATGGCGTACATCGGCATCAGGAACAGCAGCATTGCGATGATCGGGCCGCCCAGGTCTTCAATCATGCCGAGGATGCTCGGGTTGATGGTAGCGATGGCCCAGGTGGTCAGGATCATGAACACGGCAGTGACTTTGTTCAGTTGCTTGGTGTCAACGTTCTTGCCCTTCTCGCGCAGCGCCTTGGCCATCAGGCCGTTCATGCCTTCTTGCGCACCCAGGTAGTGACCCAGGAAGGATTTGCTGATGGCAACCATGGCGATCAGCGGAGCCACAGTACCGATAACCGGGTTATCGAAGTGGTTGGCCAGGTAGGACAGGATGGAGATGTTCTGTTCTTTGGCAGCAGCCAGGTCAGCCGGGGAGAGGCTCAGTACGCAGCTGAATACGAAGAACATAACGGTCATTACCATCATGACGTGGGCGCCCAGCAGGATGTTGCTGCACTTCTTCTCGGCACCTTCACCGTAACGACCTTTGTTGTCCACCGCGAAGGAGGAGATGATCGGGGAGTGGTTGAAGGAGAACACCATTACCGGGATAGCCAGCCACAGGGTCTTGATGAAATCACCGTTGAAGGCGTCGGACAGGGCCGGAGCTTCAGTGATGATGGCACCGTTCCAGTGCGGGATCAGGTAGAACGCCAGACCCATCAGGGTGAGCACGAACGGGAATACCAGCACGCTCATCGCTTTGACGATAACCTGGCCGCCCAGACGAACAACCGCCATCAGACCGAGGATCAGGGCCAGTGACAGAACGGCACGGGGAGGTGCAGACATGCCCAGCTGGTGAACAATCACGCTCTCGACGGTGTTGGTGATGGCGACTGAATACATCAGCACGATCGGGTAGATGGCAAAGAAGTAGAGCAGGGTGATGAATTTGCCTGCGGTCTTGCCGAAGTGCTCTTCTACTACTTCAGTGATGTCGCCATCACGGGTAGAGCCGGACAGCACGAAGCGGGTCAGACCACGGTGAGCAAAGAAAGTCAGCGGCAGCGCCAGGATCAACATGGCAACCAGCGGCCACAGGCCACCTACACCGGCGTTGATTGGCAGGAAGAGCACACCGGCACCGATCGCGGTACCGTACAGACCCAGCATCCAGACCACATCGGCCTTGTTGACGCCGCGGGAGGTGTTGCTGGCTAAACGACCATCAGCTGCAATATTCATGTCAGACATACGTTGTTCCTGTCATCTAGGAAAATGGGATTCTTGTTTGGTCGGGCCTTGGCCCGGTTCCATCTCCCTGGAACGCCTGCTGTCCGTCCTTGATATTAACCTCTCGCCCCCCCGGCAACCTGGCCATCACTCCTTGTGACAACAGGATTGCAACAAACAACAGTGCGAGATTTTGACCCTGAGGGTCGGCGCCCGTCTCACTTAACAACCGATTAACGTGCGCCACTCTTGATGGGCTGACTTTAATTAAATGCCCTTATTAATCACAGCGTTTTTTTGAATTAATCAACCAAAGTTTGATTTTGGTCGCCTTTCGGACGACCAAGATCACACTCAAAGCGCCTTATTGTGAGTTTTTTTTAACAATTCAACTTAGTTTCACTGGAATCAATGACCTGCGAGCAGATACATATTTGCAACAAGCAACCCATTTAGCGCGGATTGTGTGCAGCACGGCCTTGGCGTACCCTTGTGACTCACGCCTTTTTGTTGATTGATGATGACCATTACCCGTACCGATCTCGCCGAACTGGCAGTGTTTGCCGCCGTCGCCCGTCACCGCAGTTTCAGCAAGGCCGCCCTCGAACTCGGGGTCTCCGCCTCCGCCCTCAGCCATAGCCTGAAGGGGCTGGAAGCCCGTCTGGGAGTACGGCTGCTCAACCGCAGCACCCGCGCCGTGGTGCCGACCGAAGCGGGCCAGCGGCTGCTCAAGCAGCTGCTCCCCACCCTCAATACCCTGGAAGAGGCGCTCTGTGAGCTGGCCCGCAACAGCGATGAACCGGTGGGAAGGCTCAAGCTCTGCGCCCCCCGCGGCGCCATCGACAGCCTGCTGGCACCTGTGCTGATCGACTATCTGGCCCGCTATCCGCGGATGCAGGTGGAGGTGGTGGAGCAGGAGCTGATGCCCCGGCTGATTGAAGATGGCTACGATGCCGCGCTCTTTTATGGCGATCTGCTGCCCAAGGAGATGATCGGCATCCCCCTCGGCCCGCCCCAGCGTTATCTGGTGGTGGGCTCCCCGGCCTATCTGGCGGAGCACGGTACGCCGGAGCACCCGAGCGAGCTGAGCCGCCACGCCTGTATCGGCTATCGCCTCACTCCGCACCACCACTATCGCTGGGCCTTTGCCGCCGACGGCACCATGCTGGAAATCGAAGTGACCGGGCCGCTCACCACCAGCACCCCGGCCCTCTATCTGGGCGCCGCCGAGGCGGGGCTGGGGCTCGCCTACTGTCTGGAAGAGGAGGTAAGCCAGAAGGTCGCAGAGGGGAAACTGCTCACCGTGCTGGAGCCCTGGTGCCCCACCTTTGCCGGCTTCTACCTCTTCTATCCCAGTCGGCATCAGCTGGGCAGCGGCCTGCGCATCCTGATCGACATGCTCAAGGCGCACTACCAAAACCCCGGATTAGTGAGTAATACTCATCAATTCATCAAGTGAAACCCTGATTATCACCAAATAAGTATTAATCTAGACTAGCTGTTCGATAATCGAACTCCCCGAGAGAACAGATATGTCTGCCTATTTAACACTGCGGCAACGGGCCATGACCCGTCGCTTCTGGGCTTACGCCCTCCCCTCCATTCTTGCCATGCTGGTCTCGGGGGCCTACTACCTCATCGACGGCATCTTCGTCGGCCACTATGTCGGTGCCGCTGGCCTCGCCGGGATCAACCTGGTCTATCCGGTCATCATGGTGCTGATCGGCCTGGCCGCCATGATCAGCATGGGGGCGGCCACCGCCATCTCCTTCCAGCAAGGGGCGAAAAACGACACGCTGGCCCGTCAGGCACTGGTCAACGCCCTCTGGCTGCTGGCCGGTCTCGGGGGCGTTGCGCCGGTGCTGCTCTATTACACCCACAGCGATATCCTGCTGGGACTGGGGATTGAACAGGGCACAGAGACCTGGAAACAGGCGAGCGACTACCTCACCTGGATTGGCGGCGGCACTCTGTTGCTGGCCAGCAATCTGGCGGTCCCCTATCTGCTGCGCAACGATGGCCGCCCGAAACTGGCCATGGTGCTGGTGAGCAGCGGCGCCGTGCTCAATATCATCCTCAACTACATCATGGTGGGTCGGCTGGGGCTGGGATTGATCGGTACCGCGCAAGCCACCCTGATGGCAGAGGGTGCGGTGAGCCTGATCGGCCTAGGCTACTTCTTTACCCCCTGGGCGCGGCTGCGCCTCAGCTGGCGGGATCTGGTGCCCAACCTCCCCGCCATGCCGCACCTGCTCTTTACCGGTCTGCCGAGCCTGATTGCCCAGTTCAACCTCGGCCTGCTCTTGATGCTGCACAACAGCCAGCTGATGGTGTATGGCAATGTGAAGGATCTGGCGGGTTTTACCGTGGCCGGTTACACCGAGGCGGTCTTTATCGTCATTCTGCAGGGGCTCGCCTTTGGCATTCAGCCGCTCATCAGCAAGGCGGCGGGGGCCAAGCGCCATCGCAACCTCAAGTACCTGATGGAGATGGGGCTCAAGTTCACCTTTATCTACGGCATGCTGGTGTGGCTCACCATCCAGCTGCTGCCGGGACAGGTCGCCATGCTCTATACCGGCAACAAGGATCCCGAACTGCTGGCCGCCGCCATCAGCAGCCTGACCCTCAACCTCGGCGCCATTCCGCTGGAGGGGATCATCATGTTCGGCATCGTGCTGCTGCAATCCATGGCGCGTACCCGTCAGGCGCTGGTCATCTCCATCGCCAAAACCGTGTTGCTGCTGCCGCTCATCTTCCTGCTGCCACAACTGTGGGGCCGTGATGGGGTGCTGATAGCCCAGCCCGCGACCGTACTGCTGCTCACCCTGCCGCTCTGCTGGCTGCTGTGGCGCGAGTGGCTGCGCCTGAAGATGGCCTGCGCGCCAAAAGCCAAACACCGCCCACAACCGGCCCGCGCACGCGCCGCCGTCCAGCTGGCCCGTTAAGGCCACCCATCCCGCGCAGCAATAAAAAACCGGCATCCATTGATGCCGGTTTTTGCTATATGGGCGGGTCTGCTTGCGCTTACACAACAAGCCAGGCCAACACCGCTGCCCACACTATGCCAATACTTCTGGCCTGAGCTGGGCCATCAGCCCCGGGTTGTCGGAGTAATCCACCGGAATGGCCACCACAGCTGGCCCCTCCACCGCCAGTGCGGCCCGCAGGGTAACGCGCAGCTCATCGGCCGAACGCACCGCGAAACCGGCCGCCCCGAACGATTCGGCATAGCGTTTAAAGTCGATGGGGCCAAAAGAGACGCCGGAGGTGCGGCAATACTTCTGCTGCTCCTGCATCGCCACCATGTTGTAGCCGTTATCGACCCAGATGATGTGAACGATATTGCTCTTGAGCCGTACCGCCGTCTCCAGCTCCATGCTCGACTGCATAAAGCTGCCATCCCCCGATACCGAAATCACCTTCTCACCCGGCCGTACCAGCGCCGCACCGATGGCCCACGGCAGTGCCACCCCCATGGTCTGCTGACCATTGGAGATCAACACCTGACGAGCGCGGAAGCTGTAGAGGTAGCGGGCAATCCAGATATGGAAGCTGCCCATGTCGACGCAGAGGGTCATGTCGTCGCGCACCAGATCCTGCAGCTCACGCACGATACGCAAGGGGTGAACCGGATTGCCGTGCAGATCGTCGGCCCGCATCGCCAGTCGCAACCGCTGCTGGCGAACCCCTTGCAGCAGCCGATCCACCTCGGGGGGACGGATTTTCGGATTGCCCATGATGCGGGTCAGCTGCAACAGGTTGGCGCGGATCGACCCCACCAGCTCGGCGGTCGGGCAGTAGCTGCTGTCGATATCGGCAGGCAGCACGTCGATATGGAGGATGCGCCGCTCCCGGTCGCCATTCCACAGCACGGGGTCGTACTCGATGGGGCTGTAGCCGATGCAGATCACCAGATCGGCCCCTGCCAGCAGCTGATCCCCCGGCTGGTTGTTGAAGAGCCCCACCCGCCCGGCAAAGTCATCGAAGTGGCAGCTGTCCACCACCCCGGCAGCCTGATAGGTACCGGTCACCGGCAGCCGCGCCTTGTCGAGGAAGGCGCGTACCGCTTCGGCATTTTCCGGCCGGCTCGCCATCAGGCCGAGCAGCACCACTGGATTCTGGGCATTGCGCAGCAGGGTCAATGCCTGCTCCATATTCTGCTCATCGGCGCAGCCCGGCTCCGGCACTTCGCGGGGCACCAGCACATTGCCCTGCACCGGCTTGTTGATGATATCCATCGGCAGGCTGACAAACGCTGCCCCCGGCCGCCCCAGCTCGGCAGCGCGAAAGGCGTTGGCCATCACTTCCGAAATCGCTGCCCCGCTGTTGACCTGGGCGCTGAACTTGGTGACCGGACGGCAGAGGTTGACCGTATCCATGCTCTGATGAGTGAGCTTGAGGCCATCGGCACGGCGCACCGCACCGCCCAGCGCCACCATGGGGTCCCCCTCCGAGGTGGCGGTCGCCAGCCCGGTAATGAGGTTGGAGCAACCGGGGCCCGAGGTGACCAGCGCCACCCCCGCCTTGCCGGTGAGGCGCCCCACGGCGGCCGCCATAAAGGCGGCGTTCGCCTCGTGGCGCACCACTATGGTCTCGATGGGGGAGTCCTCCAGCGCATCGAACACCCGGTCAATCTTGGCACCCGGGATCCCGAACACCTGCTTGACCCCTTGCGCCTCCAGATGACGAACCACCAGCTCGGCACCGCACTTCCACTGTCTGTTTTCCATGATATTGCTCCTTGTCTATCAGCCTTCGGCAGCCTGAATGGCGCGATCGAGATCGGCGGGGTTGAGGTCGGCCTGCCGGAAAGCGGGATCCGATGGCAGGGCCAGATTGAGGTGACGCACCACAGAAAGTCGCAGGGTGCCGTGGGCCATGGTGTAGTCGAGCAGATGGCCGCCCCCCTTGCAATCGGCGGTGATCATGTGTTCGTGAAAGCCCGCCACATTGACCCCCTGTACGAACGGCGGGCAGCGAAAGCCCACCAGAGTTCCCGCCACCGCGGCAAAGCGGAACAGCGGCTGCTGTTCGATGGCTTCCAGCATGGGGCGATAGGGGGGCTCCTGACGCGGCACGGTACGGACCTTGGCCATTTCAAACTGGCCGTCGAGGCGCAGGGCGACGAAGACGTTGTCGGAGCCCACCAGCCGATCCACCCACTGGTGGATCTCATCACGGCTCAGGGGGTGATCGAAGCGACGCTCCAGACAGGGGCGAAAATGGGTCATCACCGCAAAGGGGGTCTTCTGATCGGCGCGGGCGGGCCGGGCCGAGCCATCGGAGCGCAACTGGTGGATCTGGCGCTCGAAGGCGATCAGCTCGCCATCGAGGTGGTTGAAGGTGCCGAGGCCAAAGTCGCCGTGGCGCAGCAGCTCGCTCATGGTGGTCTCCCCTTCGTAGACCCCCGCCAGCAGGGCGCTCATCAGGGAACTCTGGTAGATCTCGCCACCGTCATGCTGCCTGCGCCAGCGGGAAAACTGCTGGCTCACTTCGAGGGCACAGCTGCACCCGGCACTGTCAGATGTTGCAATATGTTCCATTCGGGTTTCACCTCCACCGTGAATCCTGTTAGCGTTCGGATCCAATGGTGACTTGGTTCACATTTCAACACCAATACGCTGATCCCATGACTTTGAGACTCAATCGATATGGAACTTCGTACGCTCCGCTACTTCATGGCCGTTGTTGAAAAGCAGAATTTCACCCGCGCAGCCGAATCACTCAACATGGCCCAGCCGCCCCTGAGCCAGCAGATCCGCAAGCTGGAGGAGACCCTGGGCACCCCGCTGCTGCGCCGTTTGACCCGCAGTGTCGAGCTGACCGAGGCGGGCGAGAGCCTATATCGGGATGCGGCGCAGATCCTGGCGCTGGCCGATGCGGCAAAACTGAAGGTAAAGCGGATTGCCCGGGGCGAGCAGGGGGCGCTGCGGATCGGCTTTGCCGGCTCCACCGTGCTCCACCCCGCAGTGTTGACCCTGCTGCACGACTACCGGGAACGCTACCCCGAGGTAGCCCTCAGCCCGCAGGAGGGCACCATGCCGGCACTGGTGGAGGCGCTGCGCAACGATCGGCTGGATGCCGCCATCTTGCGGCTGCCCTGCCGCGGTAGCGAGGGCTTTGCCCATCACCTTATCGAGCAGGAGCCGCTGCTGATCGCCCTGCCGACCAGCCATCCCAAGGCCAAGCCGGGCCCCTTGCCACTGGCCAGCCTGAAGGACGAGAGTTTTATTCTGTTTCCCCACGCCATCGGGCCCGGGCTCTATGACGGCATCGTGGGCCTCTGTCGGGAGGCGGGGTTCGAACCGATACTGGGGCCCGAATGCCCGCAGGTGATCTCCACCGTCGGCATGGTGCAGGCGGGCTTTGGCGTGACCCTGGTGCCCAGCTCGGTGGCGGCGCTGCGCCCGCTCGGGGTCAGTTATCACCCCATTGAGGGCAACGGCATGATGACCAGCATCAGTCTGGCGACACGGCCGCATCCAAGCAGTGCCGTGCTGCGGCACTTTATCGCCCAGATCCGTGCCGCCCAGATACGACAAGGCCTCCCGAAGGAGGCCCTGTTGAACAAGCTTGAACCGGTTTGATGGCCAGCTTGCCTGATGCGACGGCTTATTTGACGGTACTGCTTATTTGACAGTCACGCGGGCAAACTTGCGCTTGCCGACCTGATAGACGGCGGTACCGGCACCAATGAGTGCCTTGCCATCTTCCAGCTTCTCGCCATCAACCTTGACCGCGCCCTGCTTGATCATCCGCAGCGCTTCGGAGGTGGTGGCTACCAGATCCGCCTCTTTGAGCAGGTTGGCGATGGCCAGACCTTCGCCTTCCAGTGCCAGCTCGATTTCCGGCATCTCGTCCGGAATGGCGTTCTTGGAGAAACGCTGGGTGAAATCTTCGTGGGCCGCTTCGGCCGCCGCTTCGTCGTGATAACGGGCGATGATCTCTTTGGCCAGCCAGATCTTCACGTCGCGCGGGTTGAGAGTACCGGCAGCGATGCCTGCCTTGAACTCTTCGATTTCGGCCAGCGGACGGAAGGAGAGCAGCTCGTAGTAGTTCCACATCAGATCGTCGGTGATGGACATGATCTTGCCGAACATCTCGCCCGGAGCGTCGTGGACGCCGATGTAGTTGCCTGCGGACTTGGACATCTTCTTGACGCCATCCAGACCCACCAGCAGCGGCATCATCAGCACGCACTGGGTCGCCATGCCGGCATCTTTTTGCAGCTCGCGGCCCATCAGCAGGTTGAACTTCTGGTCGGTACCACCCAGCTCGACGTCCGCCTTCAGCGCGACCGAGTCATAGCCTTGCAGCAGCGGATAGAGGAATTCGTGAATCGCGATGGATTGGCCGCCGGTGTAGCGCTTTTTGAAGTCGTCACGCTCCATCATGCGGGCCACGGTCTGCTTGGCCGCCAGCTTGATCATGCCGGTCGCACCCAGCTCGCTCAGCCAGGTCGAGTTGTACTCGATGCGGGTCTTGGCGGGGTCGAGGATCTTGAACGCCTGCTCGGCATAGGTGAGGGCGTTATGCTTGATAGCCTCTTCGGAGAGCGGCGGACGGGTAGCGTTCTTGCCGGAGGGGTCACCCACCATAGCAGTGAAGTCACCGATCAGCAGGATCACTTCATGGCCCAGATCCTGGAAGGTCTTCAGCTTGTTGAGGATCACGGTATGACCCAGGTGAATGTCGGGGGCGGTCGGGTCCATGCCCAACTTGATGCGCAGCGGGCGCCCTTCCTTCAACTTGGCGACAAGTTCTTCTTCAACCAGAATTTCTTCCGCTCCGCGCTTGATCTCGGCTAGCGCCACCTCGAGCTGGGACATTTTTTGACTCTCCATCACGATTCCACAGGGCCAAACATATTACTGGAATGGCGGGCCAATTGGAAAGGCTGTAAAATCCGTCCATTCTGCCCGACTTCATCTGCTTCTCATGGTTATTTGGCACGCCTTCAACGCACTCCCCCACTGGCACCGCAAGATGGTGCTGATCTTGAGCATCATGATCATGATGCTGGCTGCCTGGCCAAGCGAACAGGCGGTGGCAACACGGGTCGATGAAAACGGCAACGAGATTGCCCTGCGGGAACCGGCTAACGACAACGCGCTAAACGACGATCTGCCAGCCGAGGCCGCCCAGCCCGTTACCCCGCCCAAACCGCGCTACATCACCAAGCAGGTGAAGGTACGCCGTGGCGACAACATGGGAGTCATCTTCCAGCGCATTGGCCTGAGCACCACGGATCTGCACCTGATCGACCAGCTCGAGGGCAGCGATCCCCTGCGGATGCTGCAACCGGGGCAGGAGCTCACCTTCAAGCTGACCGAAGATGGCCAGTTGCACAGCCTCTATTACCCCCACAGTCTGGAGCAGGCGCTCAAGGTGAGCCGCAAGGAGGAGACCTTTGTCGCCCGCAACGTCAAGATCGCCCTCGACACCCGCGAACAGGTGAGCAAGGGCGAGATCCGCTCCAGCTTCTGGGGCGCCGCGGTGGATGCGGGGATGACCGAAGATCAGATCATGGACTTGGCCGCCATCTTCGGCTGGGACATCGACTTTGCCCAGGACTTGCAACCGGGAGACAGCTTCCGGGTGGTCTATGAAGACAAGTTCCGCGACGACGAGCGGGTCGCCTCCGGCGATATTCTGGCGGCGGAGTTCGTCAACCAGGGCACCGCCTACCGCGCCGTGCTCAATGAAGATGGCAACTACTACACCCCGGAAGGGAAGGCGATGCGCAAGAGCTTCCTGCGCGCGCCGGTCAACTTCAAATACATCAGCTCCAACTTCAACCCGCGCCGCCTCCATCCGGTGACCGGCAAGATCCGCCCCCATAACGGCATCGACTATGTGGCGCCGGTGGGAACCCCCATCATGGCGGCGGGCTCAGGCAGCGTGGTGGCCGCCGGTTACAACCAGTTCAACGGCAACTACGTCTTTATCAAACATGCCGGCAACTATGTGACCAAGTACCTGCACCTCTCCAAGCGCACCGTCAACAAGGGGCAGCGGGTGAAGCAGGGGCAGACTATCGGCACTCTGGGTGGCACCGGTCGCGTCACCGGCCCGCACCTGCACTACGAATTCGTGGTGGGCGGCATTCACAAGAACCCGCGCACCCTCACCCTGCCGCAGGCAGAGACCCTGAGTGGACGCGAGCTGGCCAACTTCAAAAAGCTGGCGATGCCGCAACTGGCCAAGCTCGACAACCCCGAGCTGCAGCTGGCCCAGAACAAGCGGGATAGTCGCGGCAACTAAGCCATCAGGGCTGGCAGGGTGAAGGCCCTGCCAGCCCCTTTTATTGAACCCGCACTAGGCAGTCAGATTGAAATGAGTCCGCTTTCGGACATAAGATGAGATGGATCACCGGGAGCGGCATGTGGCACGGAAGCAAGGGCTTATCTATCCTGTCTCTCTCACTCTTTTTCCGGTCCGCATTGAGGATGCAACATGGTTGAGCGTTATATCGGTCTGATGTCAAAGATCACGCCATGTGGCATGGGATGAAAGCCGTTCCCCTCTTCACCCTCTCTGCACACCGCATTTTCAAGCAGCAATGTAAGGAGACACATGGCTGAACGCTATATCGGTCTGATGTCGGGAACCAGCATGGACGGCATTGATGCCGTGCTGGTGATGATCGCCGGGGATGAACTGCGGGTCGAAGCGGCGCTTTGTCACCCCTGGCCGCAAGAGACCGCCCGCACGCTGCATACCCTCTGCTGCACCCCGAGCGACAACGAAATCGACCGCATGGGGGTGGCCGATAATCTGGTGGCGCGAGAGTTTGCCGCCGCCACCCACGCGCTGCTGGCCAAGGCGAAGCTTGAGCCCAAAGATATTCGCGCCATCGGCAGCCACGGCCAGACTATCCGCCATCGCCCCCAGCTTGGCTTTACCCTGCAGATCGGCAATGCCGCCCTGCTGGCCGCCCTGACCGGCATCGACGTTATCGCCGATTTTCGCACCATGGATATGGCCCTCGGTGGTCAGGGGGCGCCGCTGGTGCCCGCCTTCCATCAGGCGCTGTTTGCCAAACCCGGCGCCCTGCGAGTGGTACTGAACCTCGGCGGCATCGCCAATATCTCGGTGCTGCCGGGCAATCCGGGCGGGGTATATGGTTTTGATACCGGCCCGGCCAACACCCTGCTCGATGGCTGGTATCGCCGCCATCAGCCCCACGGCGGCAGCTATGACGCCGGTGGCAAATGGGCCGCCAGTGGCAAGCCCATCCCGGCCCTGCTGGAGAAACTGCTGGCTCACCCCTATTTCGCAGCCCCCGCCCCCAAGAGCACCGGACGGGAGATGTTTACCCTCGATTGGCTCGATGGGGAGCTGGCAGGCACTTCATACGCCCCCGTGGATGTGCAGCGCACTCTGCTGGCGCTCACCTGCCACAGCATCGCCCGCCAACTGCCCGCACGACCCGAATCAGTCGGTGCCAGCCAGCCGAAAGCCGAGCTGTTTGTCTGCGGCGGCGGTGCCCATAACGCCCCCTTGCTGAAGGAGCTGGCCAGCCTGCTGCCTGCATGGCGCATCGCCAGCACCGCCGAGCTGGGCCTTGCCCCCGACTGGGTGGAAGGCGCCGCCTTTGCCTGGCTGGCCATGTGCTTTGTTCACCGCAAGCCGGGCAACCTGCCCGCCGTCACCGGTGCCAGCCGTCCGGCTGTGCTGGGGGCACTTTATCCTGCCTGAGTGATGACAAGGGGGCTGCGGATCAGTGTGCCCCCTTGAACAGACGCACAACCTGTTGCCGGATCGGTGCAAACAGCGGGGGCTTTGGCGGCTCCAGATTGATATGCCGCCGCCCGGCACGGGTTTCACAGCGAAGCAGATTCTGGATGTAGTGGTGATGGGAGCGATGGATCAGCTGTGAAGCCTGATACGCCCACAGTCTGGGCACGCCCCACAGGGTGCTGGCAATCGCACCGACGATGCAGAAGAAAGCGGGCTCCTGAATTCCCATCCGGCTGGCGTTCTCCAGCGCCTCCTTGAGCGAGTTGGAGTGGGCAATACAGGTCATGATATTGACCATGAAGGCGTCGTAATCATCCTCCCCACCCTTGCCAACACGCGCCGTCAGGGTCGCCGCGGGCTGATAACCAAACTGATGGCCGATATTTTCCAACACCGTATTCCGCTGGCGGATCACCTTGCCATAAAACATCAGCATCACCATGCAGTCGATCGCCTTGCACAGCGCCTCGTAGTGGGGATGGCTCTTCTTGGGACGCGGCGCCGTGGCGAGGGCCAGCTCTTCAGATATAGCCAGCAGGCCCACAGGTACGGCGGTGCTGACAAACGAGAGATCAATCGACAGCTCCAGCCCCTCCTCCCCTTCCATGCGGGCCACAATCACATGTTCGCCAAACAGCCGACGCTGGCGCTCTATAAAGGCGCCAAAGACCAGATCACGAAACTGCTTTTGCGGATAAGGGGTATCGAGCAAGCTCTCGATGGTCATGATGGCGGCGGATACCCGGCCGCGCAGTCGGTAATCGGCAGGAATGGGAAAGCTCTTTCCCAGGCGAGGAGGTAACCGCTGCCCAGATGTTTGACAATACATATCGCCCAGAACGAAACCCAGCATAAATCCTCCACAGTCAGGTAATGATGATCGCGACGCGATCTCGTTTGCCAATCCTGGGCAATGGCCTGCCGGTGCATCGATGCTCTCCGTCAGGGCTCCTTGATTACCTTATTAATCATACGATTAATAGTGAGTAAAAAAAGCGACCTGACTCGCAATCACGCCACTAATTAACAGTTTCATCAAGAAACCATAAAAAGCGGTCGATAAATCCATTTTTTTACATATTTTCATTTAAAAACAATACGTTGAACTTTAAAGCTGCGAAATCAGCTAAGCTGTTTCATAGCCCTGAAAACCATCCCAATCATCACAACCAGCCACAGATAAGGGGGAGATCAGACAAAGCCGCAAAAAAGTGGAAGAAGCGACAACGCGGGGCAACCCCACCCATCGGGGGATGCAACCGGCGTGAAGAGAAGAGGATTGCCACCACCCTTCATCCAACGCCACCTCTCATCGAGAACCACAGCTCCCCACTCCTGTGCAGCAGGAGCAGATCCGCCGTGCAAATTCATGGCATAGAATTTTATGGCGTTAATAACAGATCCCGGCTGCCAGCAAGGCATCATCGAGTATGCCGGAATAATCATTAACAGAGAGGAATGCAAAAGCCGTGAATTATATTCCAGAGGTATCTTTAATAAGGTGGATATGCATATTCACGGGAAGTTTCATAGCCCCTTAAAAAAGCTGAAAACAGATATCCATGCACCATAATATGCATTATTTGCACATCGGCGCATAATATTAACCCTTTATTCACACGCCAATATCCCGAAGAGGGGGAGAGCAAACCCAGTCAGGACAAGGTTTTCCGCCGGTTCGGCACCATTTGCGCACGAATTGGCTACGATTTCGGGTGAATTGAATAGCAATATGCTTAAATTTGCACCCATTGAGCCATCTCATAGAAATGCAATCAGCGGTTTGCAACCCCTGATAGCCACTCATAGAATCGCAGCGTCTGAAATATCTACCCTGTCCTCTCCTCCCTTATTCCTCTCAGTAATTGAGTGGGTCACAAATAATAACCGGGGATGCCGCCGTTGGCGCAGTGGCCATGGCGCACAACAAGATGGGGTAAACCTGTACCTGAATAAACAACAAATATTAAAAAGAGGCATATCTATGAGTGGCACCATCATCAAGTCGGCAAGAAATACCCCCTATGCACCCCAGGATCTGGGCCCCTGCACCCAAACGGTGGCGTTTTCTCATTACAACAATATCTCGGCCCAGCTGCCGGTCGATCCCGCCACCGGCAAGATGGTGAGTGGCGATGTCACCGCGCAGGCCAGACAGTGCCTGAGCAACCTCAAGGCGATCATCGAGAGCATCGGCCATGTGATGGACGATATGGTCAAAGCGACCATCTTCCTGAAAGAGATGGCGGATCTTGAGGCGGTCAACGCCGTCTATCGCGAATTCTTCCCGGGCTATCTGCCGACCCGCACCACCCTCGCCGTCGCAGCCCTGCCGCTGGGCGCGCTGGTGCAGATCGATGCCATCATCTCCAACGGCGAAGGTACCTTCCCACAAGATCCTTGCCCGCTGGTTAAACTGGCCCGCAATAGCGACAAGGCGCCGCACAACCCGCTCTCCACCCATACCGTGGCCTTCTCCCACTACAACAATATCGGCGCCCAGCTGCCGGTCGAGGCCGCCTCGGGCCAGCTGGTTGCCGGTGGCATCAAGGAGCAGGCGGGCCAGTGCCTGCGCAATATCAAGGCGGTGCTGGAGAGCATCGACGTGCCGTTTGACGATATCGTCAAGGTCACCGTCTATCTGACCGATCTGGCCGATCTGGAGGCCGTCAACGAGGTCTACACCACCTTCTTCCCCGACTCCGCCATCGCCCGCGCCGTCGCCTATCTGCCCGCCCGCTCTGTGGTCAGTGCCGCCGCCCTGCCCATGGGGGCACGGGTGCAAATGGATGCGGTCATCTCCCACGGTGACGGCACCCCGCCACAACTGGTGGAAGACCGTCACAATCTGGTGATCCGTGCCCGCAATACCGACAAGGCACCGCGCAGCCCCTTGCACACCCAGACCGTCGCCTTCTCCCACTACAACCATCTCTCTGCCCAACTGCCGATTGACCCCGCAACCGGCAAGATCCTGGCTGGCTGCATCAAGGAGCAGACCGCCCAGTGCCTGAGCAATATCAAGGCGATTGTGGAGAGCATCGGCCATGTAATGGACGATATCGTCAAGGTCAATATCCAGCTCGCCAATATCGCGGATCTGGATGCGGTCAACGCCGTCTACACCAAATACTTCCCGGGTTATCTGCCTGCCCGCACCGTGATTGGCGTGAGCAAGCTGCCCGCTGGCGCCCTGGTGCAAATGGATGCGGTGATGTCCAACGCGGAAAGCACCCCGCCGCAGGCGTAAAGGTTGCGGAAATAAAAAAGAGACCGGCTATATGCCGGTCTCTTTTTACATGCCAGACAAAGGGGTAGCCCCTCAGCCCTCGATATCGCGGTTCCTGATCGCCACTCTGACCGCCTCTGCCGTGGTGGCTACACCGAGTCGACGGCGGGCACTGCGCAGATGGTTCTCGACCGTGCGCACCGAGAGTTTCAGGGTGGTGGCGATATCGGCATGGCGCCAACCCCGGGAGACCCACTCCAGCACTTCGCGCTCGCGCCCAGTGAGGCCACGCTCGTGACCCGCTACCGGCATCTCCATCAGCCGACGGGCAGCATGAAAAGCCGCCACCGCGATCAGCGCAATGCCAACCCGAGTGTGGGCACTGGCATCGATCTGATCGCCGCCAAAGCTCATCGCCCCTTCCAGTCCCAACGGCCCATAGACGGGTACCTGCAAGCCATGTCGGCCCGGCCCCTCAGGATGGCGAACGATACGGTACTGCTCGCCAGCAGCGCCAACCGTTTTGCTCCAGAAGAAGGGCTGGTCTCGCTCCCTGATATGCATCGCCATCGGGCACTCGCGCATATAGGCATGCAGGTCGACCGCCTCGCCGCTCTCCAGCCACTCCCCCTCCAGCCAGTAGAGATGCTCGACCACCCCCTCCTCGCTGGCACTGATGGAGAAGAGCGCAAAGCGGTGATACCCCAGCGGGGTGGCAAAGGCGCGCACCAGTTGCTGGATCTCCTCCAGCCGCTGGCACCCTTCCAGCGCCACCGCGACCTGCAATGCATTCGCTGGCGATGACGACAACCTCATCGCTTGGCAACCGCCTCCAGCAAGGTGGTGGCGGCCAGCTTGCCGAGGTTATTACCAGCCAGCGGGCTGTCACCGGTCAGCAGATTGCGATCCCGGCACACCTCTCCCGAGATGCCGTTGTTGACGATCTCGAAGCCAATCTCTTTGAGCTTCTCGCCAAACTTCCAGGTAAGGTGGCCAGGCATATAGCCAATTGCCGGGGTCTGGGCATCCAGCTCATCGGGGAAAGCGCAGATCTTGTAGCCCGCGAAGGTCTCTGGATTGGCCACCGCCAGCAGCGCAGCAGGCCCGTGACAGAGGGAGATGATGAAGCGATCGTTGGCCATCGCCCACTCCAGCAACGCTTTCACCTCGGCACTCTGCGGCAACCCCATCAGGGCGCCGTGGCCGCCGGGAATAAAGACGCCGATATAGTCCGAGTCAGCGGCCAGCGCCTGCTTCAGCAGGTCGGCCAGCTTGGCCGGTTGGCGGAACTGCGCCTGATATTTGGCATAGAGCCCCAACACCTCTTCATCTTCGCCGGGCATGGCCCACCACTCGAACTTGACCGGATTGCCGGAAAGGGTGGCCACGTCAAAGGCAAAGCCCGCCTTGTCGAGGTGATACATGGGCAACAGGGTTTCGACCGGATGGTTACCGGTGGAAAACAGGGTGCCGTTGTCGGTGGGCAGATAACGCTCATCGGCACCGATCAGCAGGATCTTCCAGCGCCCCTCCCGATAGGGAGCGGGATAGTCAGCCCCGGCAAGGTCAGATTTGCGCGAAGTGAACTGGCTCAGGGAGTAGGGCGACGGGAAGAAGGCATTCTGCTCTGCCGGATCCGGGGTCGGTTGTTTATCGTCAACAAGCATATCGGTCATGGGTCAGGCTCCAGTAGTGGTGGACTCGGTCTCACAGTATTGACTGTCAGAGACCAAGTAAATGAGGGTTTTCCCTCAACCGCTATGACTATGGCAAGAGGTGTGACCACGCTGCGACAAAACCTGAACAGAATCCCCGCCAGACTTAGGCCATCGCGGCAAATGCCCTGACGATGGCATCCATAACCGCCCTGACTCGCGCGGCATGCTGCACATCCTGATGGGTCACCAGCCACACATCGTAGGATTGCTGTAACTGCCGCTCGGGCCAGACCCGCACCAACCCGGCTTGCTCGGCGAGCGGAACCGCTACCTCGCCAAGCCCCAGCCCCATCAGCAGGGCCTGACGCAGCATCAGGCTGGTATTGACCCCCGCGGCGACCGTGGCCCCCTCGGCCGCCTCTTCGAGCATCATTGGCGAGCGAGCGCTCTGCCAGTGGGGCTCATACACCACCAGCGAATGGCCCGCAAAAGCGGTGCCCGCTTCGGGAATGCCATGGCGAGCCAGATAGTCGGTGGAGGCATACAACCCGACCGGCCAGGAGGCCAGCTTGCGAATAATCAGGTCGGGATTGTCCGGCTTCACCGTCCGGATCGCGATATCCGCTTCCCGCAGAGATAGATTGACCACCTGGGTCGAGGTATTGAGGATGACCCTGATATCGGGATAACGCTGATGCAACTCGGTCAGAGCCGGTATCAGAAAATCCATCCCCAGGGTGTCTGTGGTCGCCACGCTGACCTCACCGACCAGACGGTTGTCGACCCCTTGCGCCGCCCGCACAAAATCAATGGCCGCCAGCTCCATCTGCTGGGCGCTGGCCAGCACTATCTCTCCGACATGAGTCAGCACATACCCCTTGGATGTACGGAGAAACAACGTGGCCGCCAAACGATGCTCCAGTGCGGCAATCCGTCTGCCAATGGTGGCCTGATCGACCCCGACCACACGGGCGGCGCCCCTCAGGCTACCTTCCCGATGCAACGCCAGAAAAATTTTCGCATCATCCCAGTTCATCACGACTCCCGGTTGAAATGCATTTTTGCATTACAGATAAGGGATAATACTGCGTTTATTCATCAGCAATCTCCACTATCTTGGTGCTCATCCCATCCGGGGAACCTCATATCACCTCGTTACAAGGAGCCGCTGATGCATAACGCCTATTCCAGTCCCGCCACCATGAGCGCGGTAGAGATTACCCAGCCAGGTGGCCCCGATGTCTTGCAACTGACCACCCGCGCCACACCAGCGCCCAAGCCCGATGAGGTCTTGATCCGGCACTATGCGACCGGCATCAATGGGCCGGATGTGATGCAGCGCAAAGGGCTCTACCCGCCTCCGGCAGGGGCATCGGATATTCCCGGGCTGGAGGTCGCCGGGGTCGTGGTCGCCAAGGGGGAGCTGGTGACCCATCTCAAGGTTGGCGACAAGGTCGCCGCGCTGATTTCGGGTGGCGGCTATGCCGAGTACAGCGTCGCCCACCAGAGCAATGTCCTGCCCCTGCCGCCCGGATTGAGCTTTGTCGAAGCCGCGGCGCTGCCGGAAACCTTTATGACGGTCTGGTCAAATATGTTTGAACGGGGTCAGTTTAAAAAAGGGGACATTATCTTGATCCATGGCGGTGCCTCCGGTATCGGCACGACAGCCACCATGCTGGCCAAGGCATTTGGCGCCGCCAAAATCATCACCACGGTCGGCTCACCCGAGCAGCAGGCCGCCAGCATCAAGCTGGGCGCGGATGTGGCCGTGCTCTACAAGGAGGAAGATTTTGTCGAGGCCGTGCATGCCGCCACCGATGGCCATGGCGCCGACATTATTCTCGATATCATTGGCGGGGAGTATGTCGCGCGCAACTATGCGGCGGCCGCCATCAATGGTCGCATAGTCCAGATCGGCATTATTGCGGGCGCCGCCCCCAATCTGGATCTGTTTCCCATGCTGCAAAAGCGACTGACCCATATCGGCTCTACCCTGCGCTCGCGCACTCCGCAGGAAAAAGCCGAGCTGATTGCCCAGCTGCAAACTCATGTCTGGCCATTTATCGAACGCGGCGAGGTCAAACCGCAGGTTTACCAGACCTTCCCGCTGCATGAGGCCGCCGCCGCCCACCATTTACTTGATTCAGGCCGTCATATCGGCAAGCTGGTATTAACCATGGCGCCGTTGTCGTCAGATTGATAAAGCCCATAGTGGAGCAGGCCGAGGTGGATGCCATCTATACCAAATACTTCCCAGCCTACCTGCCCGCCCGCCCCGTGATCGCTGTGCGCGAGCTGCCGGCCGGCGCACGAATCCAGATGGATGCAGTGATGTCCAACGCGGAAAGTACCCCGCCGCAGGCGTAAGGGTTGCGCTCAATAAAAAAGAGTGTATGGAGATGGTATTCACCTGACAGTTGCCCACAAAAGGGAGTGGTCATACGGCTTCAAACCGGATAACAAAACGGTACCCCTACCGTGTTATCTGGAGTCACCGTATGACCACCAACGAGAAAGTAGCACGTCGCAAACTCAGCCTGCTAGAGCTCGCCAAAGAGCTCAATAACGTCAGTAAAGCCTGCAAGCTCATTGGCTACAGCCGCCAGCAGTTCTACGAAATTCGCCGTAATTACCAGACCTATGGCGCCGAGGGCTTGCTCGACAAATTGCCGGGCTGTAAAGGGGCTCATCCCAATCGGGTTGCGCCCGAGATTGAACAGGCCATCCTCGATTACTCCCTCACCAGACCAACTCAAGGCCCGCTGCGGGTCGCGCAAGAACTGGCTCTGCAAGGCATCAATGTCAGTGCGGGCGGTGTGCGTGGCGTGTGGCAACGGCACGACTTGCTCTCTAAACACGACCGCTTGCTGCGCCTTGAGAAAACTCACCGTGAGCAGACCATTGAGCTCAATGACGAGCAAATTCGCCTGTTAGAACGATTCAGTCCCGAGTTCCGAGAACGCCAGATTGAGGTTCATTACACCGGAGAACTGGTGGCGGTCGACACCTTCTTCGTCGGCGCGCTCAAGGGGGTTGGCAAGGTGTATCTACAAACCGTGCTGGACTGCTACAGTCGCCACGCCTGGGGACGGCTCTACACCAGCAAGCTGCCGGTGACCTCGGTTCATGTGCTCAATGAAACGGTGCTGCCGTTTTTCGAGGCCCACGAGGCGCGGGTCTATACCATCCTGTCGGACAACGGGCGCGAGTTCTGTGGGCGCCCAGACCACCATCCCTACGAGCTGTTCCTGCAACTGGAGGGGATTGAGCACCGAACCACCAAGGTGCGCAGGCCGCAGAGCAACGGCTTTATCGAGCGGCTGCATCGAACCTTGCTGGATGAACACTTCCGCATCAAGGGGAGGACGACCTGGTATGAGTCGGTAGAGCAGATGCAGACAGACCTGGATAGCTATCTGGTGCACTACAACACCCAGCGGCCACATCAGGGCAGGATGATGGAGGGTCAAACCCCCTACAGCATGTTCAAGAAGGGTCTGAAATTGATACCGAAGGAAGTGCGCTCTAAAGTAGCGTAAACAAGACACCGGTTTGAGGCCGGTGTCAGGTGATAACTAGATCTGTACA
>NZ_JBFODO010000015.1:0-57355 GCF_040908365.1 Aeromonas sp. R2-4 | reverse complement strand
TGTTTTCGCTTTTCTTTCGGCACCCACTTCGCTAGGAAGCTGGCTCATCAGGCTGGCGTGTTCCGCCGTGCTGGTAGGGGCGCATTATAGGGAGCGGCGCTGCGATGACAAGACTTTTTTTGAAGAAAATCACGAAAATTTCAAATTATTCAATTAGAAACAGCTTATTCAGTGTATATATACAATGTTATCCACAATCCGGTTATTTCACTCCCATTTTAGCGTCATTTATGTCGCCTTCAGTGACCTTGGGAATGCCATACAGGAGCCGATAACCTCTCCCGAGTGGTCCATGGTAGCGCCAATCAGGAAAGCTGGTTACCATGGAGGTGAATATAGTGTTGCACCTTTTTTGCTTTCATTTACAAAAGGTCTTTTAAGATGAATTTATCCAAGTTTCCCGTATATATGCAGGCCGCAATCCTTGCTCTGGTATTGGCAGTGGTTGGCTACCTGGTTGCCCAGGCCCTGCAGTTCTCTTTGAAAGCGGAAGTGATTTTTGCAGCAGGTCTGGCCATCGGCGGTTTCGTGGTACCGCTGTTCCTGAAGCGAACCCCGGCTAATGTCGCCGAGTCGATCGCCAATCAGGAGACTTGCACCTTATATGTAGGCAACCTGCCATATCGCGCCAATGAGATCGCAGTGCGCGAATTGTTTGCCGAACAGGGCCAGGTAATTTCCGTACGGTTGATGAAGGACAAGGCAACCGGCAAGCGCAGAGGTTTCGGTTTCGTGGAGATGCCCGCCGCCGATGCCGCCAAGGCGATTGCCGCTTTGAATGACAAAGAGTATCAGCAGCGCACCCTCAAGGTGCGTGAAGCGAATGACAAACGTGATAAAGAGGAAAGAGAAGGTAGCGAAACTGACGCCTAACCGCTCGTCAGTACTTCACCTCTTCCAGTGATGACAGCCCCCATGCTTGCAAGGGGGCTGTCAGTTTTTGAGCCTCCCCATCCAGCCGGGTACAGTAAGCCCTGGCAATTACCTCTTCTATATGTACAGGCTGCACGATGGCATGCCCGCCATTGTTCAGCAACCAGGCCACCCGTTTGGCAACGGCACTGCCCGAGTCAATAAGCTGACATTGCGGCATCAGTTGCCCAATCTCTTCATTGAGTAGCGGGAAGTGAGTGCAACCAAGCACCAGCGTATCCGGCTTCTCTTCCCCCTCCAGCCAATCGGCCAATACCTCGTGCAGTAGCGCCATATTGACCGGTAGGCCCGCCAGCTTGTGTTCGGCTTCTATGACCAGCTCGGTGGTGCCCTTGAGTAGCACCTGCTTGCCGGGAGCAAACTGGGCGATCAGTTCATGGGTATAGTCGCGGCTGACGGTGCCCGGCGTAGCAAGCAGACCGATACAACCGTTGCGAGTCTGTGCAGCGGCGGGCTTGATGGCTGGCACCACCCCCACCACGGGAATATCCAGTGCCTCACGCAAGGCCGGCAGCGCTATGGTGCTGGCCGTGTTGCAGGCAATCACCACCAGATCGATATGATGACGGGCTACCATGGTGGTCACCAAGCGGGTGCAGGCAGCAATCAGGGCGGGCTCGCTCAATTCACCATAGGGGAAGTTGGCGTTGTCGAAGCAGTAGAAATAGTTGTGTGCCGACAGAACGCGGCGGATCTCGCGGTAGATGGTCAGGCCACCCATACCGGAATCAAACACGAGAATATTGGCCACTTGAGCTCCCCTTTGCTGCAAGGCGGCGATCATACTCCCGCCTGCCGCCAATAGAAAAGGCCCTGCCAATGGCAGGGCCCCTGATTTTTCCGCTTGGCCGGGTCCGGCTTAGAGTGAGTAATCCATTGTCACGTAGTAAGCGCGCTCATCGGCAGGGTAACCCACCGCCGTCTGATAGTCCTTGTCCAGCAGGTTGTTGATCTTGCCAGATACTTTGAGCGCCGGGGTGACCTTGTAGCCGACAGCCAGATTCCACACGCTGTAGCCACCGAGTTTGGTGGTGTTAGCCACATCGCCATAGCGCTCACCCTGATAGATCCAGCTCAATGAACCATCAAACTGCTGCCACTGCGCCTGCGTCACCCACTTGGCCCCTTTGCGGGAGATCAGCTGCAACTGCTTGTCGGTTACCTTGTCTTTGGGATCCTTGTATTCGGCAGAGACCCGATGACTCACCCAGCCGGTATCAAACTCCCCTTCCAGCTCGATCCCTTCAATTCGCGCCTTGCCAACGTTCTGTGGTGTCCACATACCCTGACTGTTGGGTGCCCACTGGATCATCTGTTCGAAGTCGTTGCGATAACCGGTGGCTCGCCACTCCACGCCAGCGGTTTGACCGTCCAGCATCAGCTCGCTGCTCTTCGACTCTTCCGGCTTCAGGGTAGGATTGCCTGACCCCGGATAGTAGAGGTCGTTAAAGGAGGGGGCGCGGAAACCGGTGCCGTAGCGGGCACTCAGGCGGTAATCCTCGACAAAGCGCCAGCCTGCGCCGGTCTGCCAGGTGTTGTGGCGGCCAAACTGCTCGTTGTCATCGCTACGGCCGCTCAGCTCGGCCTGCCAGGTATGGCTGTCGAACTGGGCAAGGGCATAGAGGCCGGTGTTGTCGCGCTCTTTGGCATCGGCTGGGTAAGTCACACCAGAAGAGAGGGAGCGATCATCCAGTCGATCACTCTGCCAATCGGCCCCGCCTCCCAAGGTCCAGCTCTCGTTCAATTTCAAGCTGTTGACCCAGTTCAGGCTGTACTGGCGGGTATAGGTCCGGTTATCAGCCTGATCGCGGCCACTGTTGTCCTGATAGTCGTAAGCATCCTGTTTGGAGAAGGCGCCACGCAACTCACTCAGATAGCGATCATCGTGATAGCGCGACCCCAGCTGATAGCTCTGGTTTTCAGTCCAGGTCTCGTTGCGCTGATGGGTGGCAGGCCCCCAGGCGGAAGCCGCAGAAGAGCGGTCGTACTGGGCCACATTGCGGAACCAGCGGGTTGTACCGAACAGATCCCAATTGCTGCCGAGCGCCTGCTGGTAGTCCAGCATGGCGTTGTAGCCCTGATGCCCGTGACGGTCACCATCGTTGATGCCGGGCAAGGGGTGTACGTTGTAACCCTCTTCATCATCAAAACCGCCAGCCACCTTGAGCTGACCCGCCTCACCTACCTGGCTGGCACTACTGAAAGCGGCCTGACGCTGTTGATGGGAACCAGCACCGATATTGAACTTGTGCTGATTTGTCCCCTTGTCGGGACGGGTAATGATGTTGATCACCCCGCCGATGGCGTCGGAGCCGTAAATGGTGGCGCGCGGGCCGCGGATATACTCGATCCGCTCGACCTGATTGAGTGGCAGATTGTTCAGTTCGGTCATCCCGGCGGTCAGGGAGGCACTGCGCACCCCATCCACCAGCACCAGCGTCTGGGAAGAGGTGCCACCACGCACCCGCAGCGAGCTGAGCTGGCCGCGGCCACCATTGCTGACCACTTCCACACCGGGCAGGGTCTTGACCACATCGGTCACGGTCTGAGCTTGCAGGCGATCGATCTCGTCCCGGGTCACCACATTGACCGGGGCAAGCACGCTGGAGGCAGGTTGGGCGACGCGGGTAGCGGTCACCACCATGGTGGGATTGACGGGAATGGTCAGCTGCTGGGCAAACGCCGCCGTCGGCAACAGGGCAGCCGCCAGAAATTTCTTCGACATGAGAGATCCTTAAGTTCGCGTAAGTATCTACTTCGTGGCCGGTTTCTCTCGGCCCGAAATACGAACTCTGGCAGGTCTTCGGGCTCGGGGGCTGATAGCCTACGGCGACGGCTTCCCGCCTGACGGCAGTGCCCTGATGTCGCTTCGTTCCCCCTTACCGCTGCGCGCCAGCTCCGGATTCTCACCGGATTCCCTATTAAGCATGATGCGCCAAAGCGGGAGGATTATAGGCAGAGCAAAGCTGGATGTATAGCCATCCAGATTTCTATTTATTGCCAGCCAGCGCCGCCAGCCGCTGCTGGGCGCCCTCCATCACCGCCTGTACCCCGGGATGGGAGAGATGGCGCCCTGCCGAGACCAGATAGTAAGAGAGGGTGACCTCGGTGAGGGTCGCAATCCGCTCCACCCCGTAGAGGCGGCCAATCTCGTCGGCCATCGCCAGCGGCGCCGGGAAGATCCCCATCCCCGCCTTGCCGAACGACTTCATCAGGGTGGAGTCATCAAACTGTCCCACCAGATGGGGATGAATGCCCTGCTGGCGATACCACTCCAGCAGCCGATCGTGGGTGGCAGACTTCTCTCCGGGAATAAGCAACGGCAACCCCTCCAGCGAGGCGGGAAAGCCGTCCCGCGCCCGCGCCGCCAGCTCGGGACTGGCAAACAGCGCCAGTGGACTGCGCCCCAGCTCGTGGTTATAGCCACGCACGCCGCTGTCGGGAGGGAGAGGGCGATCGATCAGCACCATATCCAGCTTGTGGCGGGCCAGTTCGCTGAACAGCTGCTCGGCCCGCTCCTCGTGACACACCAGCCGCAACGGGGTCGCCAGCGCCATTGCGGGAGCCAGCAGCTCGAACGCCAGAGTACGGGGTACCGAATCGGCGATCCCCACCTGCATGGTCAGCTCCTGACTGGCGTGGCGCAGGGTGTGCTCCAGCTCGGCACCGAGCGAGAAAATGGCCCCCGCCTGCTCCTGCGCCTGCCGACCCGCAGCAGTCAGCACCAGACGCCGCCCCACCCGGTTGAACAGCGCCACTCCGAGGGACTGCTCCAGCTCGGCCACCTGACCGCTGATGGTCTGCGGCGTGAGATGCAGCTGTTCGGCGGCCTGCGTCACGCTGCCGCTGCGTGCCACATGCCAGAAGTAGTAGAGCTGTTTGTAGTTGAGCATGCCGTTCCCTATCAGTTTTTACCGAACAACCATCAGCGAAAATCTGATTTTATCGAAACATTGCGGGCTCTAGCATGCAACCATTATCTGAACTGCCCTGCGAACCATCATGCTGGACGTTGTTGTACTCTTCTTTCTGTTTGGTCTGCTGGCCGGTCTGGTGCGCTCCGAGCTCAAACTGCCTCCTGCCCTCTACGACACCCTCTCCCTCTTTCTGCTGCTGGCCATCGGCCTCAAGGGCGGCGTCGGTCTGGCCCAGCAATCCCTGCAACCTCTGCTGCCACAACTGGCGCTAGTGATCCTGCTCGGCGTGGTGCAGACCCTGCTCGGCTTTGCCGTGCTACGCCTCAAGATGAACCGGGTCGATGCCGCCGCCACCGCCGCCCACTATGGTTCGGTCAGCGTCGCCACCTTTGCGGTCGGGGTGAACTGGCTCACCGAGCGGGGCATCAGCTTTGAATCACAGCTCTCCATCTTCCTCGCGGTGATGGAGATCCCCGCCATTCTGGTGGGCATAGTGCTGGCCCGCGGCATCAGCCGCGAGACCCGCTGGCGCATGCTGGCCCACGAGACCTTCCTCGGCAAAGGGGTAACCCTGCTTCTCGGCGGTATGGCCATCGGCTATCTGGCCGGGCCGGACGGAATTGCTCCACTCAAACCGCTGTTTGTCGACCTGTTCAAGGGTGCGCTGGCGCTGTTCCTGCTGGAGATGGGCCTGATCGTCGCCCGTCAGTGTCAGGATCTGCGCCGCCACGGCCTGTTCCTGCTCGGCTTCGCCCTGTTGATGCCGCTCGCCTCGGCGGGACTGGGGCTGGCGGCTGGCCAGCTGATGGGCCTCTCTCTCGGCGGCCTGACCTTGCTGGCTACCCTAGCGGCCAGCGCCTCCTATATTGCCGTGCCGGCTACCATGCGCATCGCCGTGCCTCAGGCCAACCCGGGGCTGTCCCTCAGCGCCGTGCTGGGGGTCACCTTCCCGTTCAACATCATGCTGGGGATCCCGCTCTACCACAGCTGGGCCCGCCACTTCACGGAGTAGCCACATGCAGACCGAGACCCGCACCCTGCTGACCGTCATTACGGAAGCCAATCTGGAGCCGACCCTGCTGCGCACCCTCACCCGCGAGGGGCTGCGCGGCTACACCATCACAGATGCCCGCGGCCGGGGGGATCATGGCGAGCGCAACGCCAGCTGGAGCGAGAGCGGCAACATCCGGCTGGAGGCGATCTGCAGTCGGGAGCAAGCAGAGCGGCTGCTGGCCCACCTGCAGAGTCGCTACTACCCCGACTACGCCATGATCGCCTTTCTGCAACCGGTCGAAATCGTGCGACCCGAGAAATTCTGAGCCGGCTTGCCGGCTCTTTTTGTTTACCAAAAGCAAACGTTTAACAGCAAGGAACAAATACACATGAACACCCCTCCGCTGATCGGCCTGGTAATGGGCTCCGACTCCGACTGGCCCGTGCTGCAGGCCGCCGCCCGCATCCTCAAGGAGCACGGCGTGCCCTACGAGGCACAGGTGGTCTCGGCCCATCGCACCCCGGATCTGCTGTTCGAGTATGCCGCCACTGCCCGCGAGCGCGGCCTGCGCGCCATCATCGCCGGGGCCGGTGGTGCCGCCCACCTGCCGGGTATGGTCGCCGCCAAGACCACATTGCCGGTGCTGGGGGTGCCCATCCCCTCCCGTCATCTCAAGGGGATGGACTCCCTGTTCTCCATCGTGCAGATGCCCAAGGGGGTGCCGGTCGCCACCTTCGCCATCGGCGAGGCGGGGGCCGCCAACGCCGCCCTGTTCGCGGTCTCTCTGCTCTCGGTCGCCCGAGATGACGACGCCCCCCGCTACCGGCAGCAGCTCGACGACTTCCGTACCCACGAGCGCGACCGGGTGCTGGCGCTGCAACTGGAGGAGCCGACATGATAGTGCCACCCGCCACCCTCGGCATGCTGGGGGGCGGCCAACTTGGCCGCTACTTCGTGATGGCCGCCCACCGCCTCGGCTACAAGGTGGTGGTACTGGATCCCGATCCGGCCAGCATCGCCGGTGCCGCAGCCGATCACCATATTGTCGCCCCCTATGACGACCAGACCGCCCTGCTCGAGCTGGCCAGCCGCTGCGCCGCCATCAGCTGCGAGTTCGAAAATGTGCCAGCCGCCACCCTCGCGCTGCTCGAAAAACACAAGCCGGTGCGCCCAGGCGCCAGCGCGGTGCGCATCTGTCAGGATCGCCGCGAGGAGAAAGCCTTTCTGCGCGGTGCTGACATCCCGATCGCCCCCTATCTGGCGCTACTGCCGGAAGAGCCCATCCCCGCACAGGCCAGCGAAATCTTCCCCGCCATTCTCAAGACGGCCCGCGAGGGGTACGACGGCAAGGGGCAGTGGCAGGTGAGCGATCTGGATGAGCTGGCGACGGCGCTGGCAGCCAGTGGCGTGCCCTGCGTGCTGGAAAAACGGCTGGCGCTGGAGGGGGAGTTTGCCCTGACCCTGGCCCGCAGCCCGAGCGGCGCCATCAGCTCCCTGCCACTGGTGCAGAACTGGCACTGCGGCGGCATTCTCGATCAGACCCGCTCCCCGGCCAATGTGCCGGTGCTGGAGAGAGAAGCCAAAGGGATCGCTGAGCGACTGATTGCCGCCCTCGATTACGTGGGGGTACTGACGGTGGAGTTCTTTCTGGTGGAAGGCCGACTGCTGGTCAACGAGCTGGCGCCCCGTCCCCACAACTCGGGTCACCCCAGCATCGACAACGCCGCATGCAGCCAGTTCGAGTTGCAGGTGCGGGCCCTGTGCGATCTGCCGCTGCCGGAGCAGATTGCCGTGCGCCCAGCCCTGTTAATCAACCTGCTGGGGGATCTCTGGCAGAACGGCACCCCCGACTGGGCCGCTCTGCTGGCGCTGCCCGACCTGCATCTGCACCTCTACGGCAAGGGCGACCCCCGCCCCGGCCGCAAGATGGGCCATATCACGGTAACCGGTGACGACTGGTCAACGGTGGAAGAGAGCTGCCGTCAGGCCCGCCAGCTGCTGGGGCTAACGCCGCGCTGATCAACCATCGGAAATGCAAAGACCCGGGCAGGGCCCGGGTCTCTGTTTTTGCTTACTGTGGCAGGGAGACTTATCAGGCCCGCTCGACCGCTACCGGTGCCGGCAGGCGGATGGTGAGGGAGAGCACCAGCGCCACCACCAGCAACACCAGGATCAGGTGGAAGGTCGCCATAAAGCCGCCAAACAGGGAGGCTACGATGGAGCCGATGATGCTGCCCAGACCAAAGCCCAGATAGATGACACCGTAGTTCTTGGTCAGGTTGTTGAGACCGAAGAAGTCGCTCACCAGCGAGGGGTAGACGGTGATGGTGCCACCGAAGCTGAAGGCCACACAGGCAACCGCCACGAAGAACAGATTGGCATTGAGCGGCACGAACAGCAGCAGCGCCATGCCCGCCAGGGTAATCAGCTGGGCGATGGTGATGACCCGGATGCGGGACATCTTGTCGGAGAGGATACCCAGCACCAGACGGCCACCCAGGTTGGCCATGGCGATGATGGCGACGGCATTGGCAGCGACCACGGCAGGCAGACCCACCATCTTCTCGCCGATATCCTTGGCCACGCCGATGACATAGAGGCCGCTCATGCAGGCGGTGAGGAACATCAGCGCCAGCATCCAGTACTGCGGCTTGCGCATCGCCTCCGCCAGAGTGAAGTCACGGCTCTCGCTCTGCTGCACGGAGGCGGCCTGCTTGGGCGCATCCTTCATCAGCATGCCGCCCACCAGCACCATGGACATCGCAATCAAGCCCCACAGCTGGAAGGTGGTCTCAAGGCCGGAGCTGGAGAGCAGCAGCAGGTTGATGTATTTGAAACCGAGACTGCCGAGGCCATAGGCCCCGATGGAACAGGCGGAGATCAGCCCCTTGCGCTCCGGGAACCACTTCACGCAGTTGGAGAGGGTCATGAGGTAACCGGTACCGTCGGCAAAACCGACCAGAATGCCCGCGCAGAGGTAGAGCATCGCCAGATTGCTGGCGTGGGCGGTGAGGAAGAAGCCGATGCCGAGCAGCACACCGGCGCCCAGGGTCACGTTGCGCACCCCGAATCGCTCCTGCAGCTTGCCCGCCATGGAGGAGGCGACCGCCAGCGAGAGGCTGAGCAGGCCGAAGGCGAAAGCGACCTGACTCACCGGCTCGTCCAGCTTGTCGGAGAGCTGGGCGTTGAACAGGCTCCAGGTATAGACAGAACCCAGTGCGAACTGGGTGATGATGGTACCGATCAGTGTCAGGTACCGGGTGCGATTCATCTCTTTGGTCATGATGCGTCTCGGTCGATGGCCTTAAGGAAATTGAGGCCACTATAGGCAAGACGCAGCTCGCGCCGATCGATTAAGGCATGAAATGCAGATCGGCGGGAATGAATGACAATCAGAGCCGCATCAGCTGACGGAACGCCTTGATGTTGCTGCGACTGACCGGCACCTCGAACGGCAGATCATGGAGCCGAATGAGGTAGGTGCTGTTAAACCAGGGGACTATTTCGCGGATCTTGTTGATGTTGACGCAGTAGGAGCGGTGGCAGCGAAAGAACCCCTCGGCAGGCAGCCGGCTGACAAACTCGCTGATGGTCATGGTCATCACGTAGCGGTCATCACGGGTGTAGACATAGGTAAGCTTCTCGTCGGCTTCCGCATAGTAGATCTGCTCGCAGGGGGTGACGATGATGCGCTCCCCCTTCACCAGATTGACGGTGCGATTGTGGGAGCTGCTCCCCTCGCCGCTCGCCTCCCCCGTGGAGGCTGGCTGCGACTTGCCCGCATGCTCGAGCTTTTGCAGCAGATTGATGATGCGCGGCTCGTTGTAGGGCTTGAGGATGTAGTCGAACGCCTCCAGCTCGAACGCCTCCACCGCAAACTCCTTGTAGGCAGTGACGAAGACGATGTGGGGCGGGTGACTCGACTTGTGCAGGTTCTTGGCCAGCAGCAGGCCATCGATGGAGGGGATCTGGATATCCAGAAACACCACATCCACCTCGTGATCCTGCAGGTATTTGAACGCCTCCAGCCCATCCTCAAAACTCGCCACTATCTCGATGGTGCTGTGCTGATTCACCAGATAGATCAACTCCTCGCGAGCCAGATACTCGTCTTCCACTATGATCGCTTTCAGCATGACAACACCTCTCGCGGCACACACTTATCCTCAACCATGATGGCTCTCAGCATGGCATCGACTCCTGATCCGGCAGATAGAAACTCACTTCGGTACCCGGCTCCAGCCGCTTGAGATGCAGGCCATCGCCATAGAGCAGCTTGACCCGCTGATGCACGTTCATCAGGCCGATGCTGCGGCTCTCCACCCGACCGGCGGCCACCCCATCGATCACCGCTTGACTGATGCCGTAACCGGTGTCCCGCACCGATACCCGGATGCCGCCCGCCAGCTGCTTCACCTCGATGGTGACCCGACCCGGCGCGCTGCGGGGCTGGATGCCATGCAGGATGGCGTTTTCCACCAGCGGCTGCAACAGCAGGCTCGGCACCTGAATGTGCACGTCGTCCACCTCGAACACCACCTCCAGCTTGTCGCCGAAGCGGGCCTGCTCGATGGCCACGTAGTCGCGCACCTGCTGCAGCTCCTCCTGAATGTCGATGAGTTCATCCCCCTTGTTGAGGTTGTAGCGCAGATAATCCGCCAGATTGGCGATGAGCTGGCGCGCCTGCTGGGGCCGGATGCGGATCAGCGACGAGATGGCGTTGAGGGCATTGAACAGGAAGTGCGGGTTGATCTTGCTCTGCAGCGCGGTGAACTCCGCCTTGCGGGTCATCTCCTTGAGTTGCTCGATGCGCGACACCTCCATCTGGGTGGAGATGAGCTGGGAGAGGCCCACCGCCATCTCCCGCAGGGAACTGGTGATGCTGTGGGTGCGGCGGTAGTAGATCTTGAGGGTGCCGCTGACAGCGCCGTTCTCCCGCAGCGGAATAATGATGACCGAGTGGAAGTCGGCCAGATGGTACTGGCGCAGATCGTTGTTGATGATGATCTGGTCGAGCAGCACCGCCTGCTGGGTCATGCCGCTGATGGCGTGGTGCTCGTCCAGCTCGTAATAGTCCTTGCCCACACCGACATAAGCCAGCACGTCATGGGTATCTGTGATGGCCACCGCATCGGCGCTGATGTCGCGCCGGATCACATCACACACCTGACTGAGGGAGTGGCGATCGATGTTCTGGAAGAAGGGCAGCGTCTTGTTGGCGATATCGAGCGCCAGCTTGGCCTGCTTGGCAGCAATCAGCTCCTTCTCGTCATCCAGATCCTGCACCAGCTTGATGATGAGGCCGATGCAGAGCGCCCCGGCGATCATCGGATAGGCGATATGGTTAACGATCTCCACCCCGACTTCGTGGGGCTCAGTCAGCAGCCAGATCAGCAGCATGGTGAGCCCTTCGCACAGCATCCCAGCCAGAATGCCGTAGAGCCAGAGCCGCGACTTGCGACAGCGCAGGTGCAACCAAGTGGCGAGCAGGCCGGCGATGATGCTGGCGATAAGACAAGGGATGGAGGTGTGACCATCCATGTCGATGAGATAGCGGTGCAGGCCGGAGATGACCCCGGCCGGAATGCCGACCCAGGGGCCGAACAGGATGCCGCCGGAGATGATGGCGATGATCCGCACGTTGATCAGCGCCCCCTCCACCGGAATACCGGTGTAGGTACTGAACACCGCAAACAAGCAGAAGATGGAGGCTACCAGCACCAGCTCGGCCGGGGTGTGATCCCGCTTCTGGAACAGCCGCTGGAACGGCCGGGTGCGGGTCAGAAAGAAGAGGGTCATCAGCATCAGCGCTGCCCGCTCGAACACCGCCAACAACATCATCTGATTCTCAAGCATCTGCGCCCCCTTGCGGCAACCCGACCGATCACCATAACCCTGACCAATAAATCGGGGCCGGATAAACCAGCCCCTGTGACATCAACAGTACTGACCGGCCACCCAGCCGGAGGACCAGGCCCACTGGAAGTTGTAGCCACCGAGCCAGCCGGTCACATCCACCACTTCGCCGATGAAGTAGAGACCGGGCACCTTGCGCGCTTCCATGGTCTTGGAGGAGAGCTCGTTGGTATCGACGCCCCCCAGGGTCACTTCGGCGGTGCGATACCCCTCGGTGCCGTTGGGCAGGATCTGCCAGTCACCCAGCAGGTTGGCCACCGCTTCCAACTCCCGCTCGTTGTATTGGCGCATCGGCTTGCTGACCAGCTGACCCAGCTCCACCAGCTTGTCGACGAAGCGCTTGGGCAGCTCGCGCCCCAGCACGGTTTTCAGCTCCTGCGCCGGGTGAGCCTGCACCCACTCACGCAGGGCGGCCGGAATATCCAGCTCCGGCAGCAGGTTGATATGGATCTTCTCGCCGGCATGCCAGTAGGAGGAGATCTGCAGGATGACGGGGCCGGAGAGGCCGCGATGGGTGAACAGCATCGCCTCCTTGAAGCGAGTGCCATCCTCGGCGGTCACCGCTACCGGCAGGCTGATGCCCGCCAGATCGGCAAACGCCTCTTTCTCCGTCTGATGGAGGGTAAAAGGCACCAGACCGGCGCGGGTCGGCAGCACGTTGAGGCCGAACTGCTCCGCCAACTTGAAGCCGTAAGGGGTGGCCCCCAGCTTGGGCATAGAGAGACCACCGGTCGCCACCACCAGCGAGTGACAGCCGATCTCACCCTTGCTGGTGGTCAGCACGAAGCCCTCATCCTGCTTGCTGACGGTGAGGATCTCGGTCTGGAACTGCAGGGTCACCCCGGCCCAGTCACACTCGGTGAGCAGCACATCGACGATATCCTTGGCGCTCTCGAGACAGAACAGCTGCCCCAGGGTGCGCTCGTGATAGTTGACCCCGTGGCGATCCACCAGATCGATGAAATCCTGCTGGGTGTAGCGGGCCAGCGCCGACTTGCTGAAGTGGGGATTCTCCGACAGGTAGGCGTGAGCGCCCGCCTGATGGTTGGTGAAGTTGCAGCGACCGCCACCACTGATGAGGATCTTGCGGCCCGGTTTCTTGGCGTTGTCGAGCACCAGCACGGAGCGGCCACGGTAGCCCGCCTGCGCCGCACACATCAATCCGGCCGCACCGGCCCCGATCACCACCACATCGACCTGCTTCATCATCACTCACTTATCAAAATAGAAACGGCACCTGGCCAGAACCGAGATTGCCTCTGGCGGAACAGAACCATAGTGGCAGCCCACCAGAATAAACAACGGCCCTTAAAAGGGCCGTTATTGTACTGGCTGAACACTAAGTGTCCACGACTATCAGGCGTTGCTGTCCATGATGCTGGCTGGGGCGCCCTTGGCCAGTTCGGCCAGCTCCTTGTCGATGAAGTAGAGGCCTTTGCCATCTTCACCCACCAGACCGAGACGGTCGACGATGCTCTTGAACAGCTTCTCCTCTTCATGCTGCTCGGCCACATACCACTGCAGAAAGTTGAAAGTGGAGTAGTCCTGAGTAGTGAAGGCTACGTGGGCCAGACCATTGATGCACTTGGTGATGTGGTACTCGTGCTCCAGGGTGGTACGGAACACGTCGCCCAGCGACTTGAACTCGTGGGGAGGGGCATCGATGGCGCCCAGCTTGGGCATGGCGCCGGTCTCGCTCACGTAGGTGAACAGACGCTCCATATGCTGGCGCTCCTCGACGGCGTGCTGGCGCAGGAAGGTGGCAGCCCCCTCGAAACCCTTGTCTTCACACCAGGCGCTCATCTGCAGATAGAGATTGGAGGAGTAGAACTCCAGGTTAATCTGCTCGTTCAACTTCTCGATCATGGCTTTGGCCAACATCTTGTTTCTCCTCAGTGATTTGGTATCGATTGTCGCCACACTCCGGCCATGAATCAACCCGCCAGAGAGAGGGGGATCTCGTTCCTGCCAACTCAGGGTGTCAGCTCGCCAAGGGAGGCGACATCCACCGGCGCACCGTAATCAACGCCCGGCAACTCGAAGCCGTTGAGCTGCATGAAATCCTGCCGCAGCCCGGCAAAATCCCCCAGCCCGTGGAAATTCTCCGGCGTCACCTTGGGCCAGAGCGCCGAAACGGCGGCCTGAATGGCCGGGTCGAGCTCGTGATCATCCATCCGGATCAGCCGGTTGCCATCGGCCACCACCCCATTGGGCCCATACATCTTGGCTGCAAACAGCCGCTGCATCTGCTCGATACAGCCTTCGTGTACACCGCGCTCCTTCATCACCCCCATCAGCAAGCCGAGATAAACCGGCAACACCGGAATATAGGCGCTCGCCTTGGTCACCAGCGCCTTGCAGACCGATACCCAGGCGTGGCCGCCAATCTCGGCCAGCTGCAGGTTGATGGTCTCGGCGGTGGCGTGCAGATGCTCCTTGGCATAACCGATGGTGCCATCCCGATAGAGGGGATAGGTGGATTCGGGGCCGATGTAGGAGTAGGCGACGGTCTGCGCGCCGGGAGCGAGACAACCGGCCTGCTGCAACGCCTGCATCCAGAGCTGCCAATCCTCGCCGCCCATCACGGTGACGGTATCGCGGATCTCCTCCGGCGTGGCGGGCGCCAGCGACTGCTGCACCAGAATATCGCGCTCCAGATCCAATCCCCAACCGCTGAATGGCTGGCCGGTGGTCTTGAGCACCGAGCGCACTTGCGTGCCGTCGGGCAGCACCCGGATGCCGCTCGCGAGCGAATAGATCACCAGATCCACCTGCCCCAGCTGCTGGCGGATGGTGTCGATGGCCTGCTGACGCATGCCGTCGGAGAAGGCATCACCGATCAGGTTGATGGCGATACGCCCCTCCTGCTCCGCCTCCTTGCGAAACCAGATGTTGTTGTACCAGCCGGCGCTGCCCAATCCTTTGTCGGAAGGGCCGCGCTCAAACGAGATACCGATGGTGTCGGCACCGGCACCAAAGGCGAGCGCAATGCGCGACGCCAGTCCAAACCCGGAGGAGGCCCCCAGCACCAGCACCCGCTTGGGACCGTTGAACGGGCCAGCGGCCTTGATCCGTTCGATCTGCTGCTGCACGGCGGCGCGACAGCCGATGGGGTGACAGTTGCGGGCAACACAACCTTGAATCTGGGGATGAATGATCATGGGAAGGCCTCCAAAGAAACTGGCTACAGCATAACCAAATCGAAGGAGATTAACTTGATGCCGGATCGCTATCAGTCAGAAAAGCCGCGGGAAATGAGGCAGAAAAACAAAAGGGAGCACGTGGCTCCCCAAAGCGGTATTCAGATGCTTTTTGTTGTTTTGTGTTCATTGCGAAGCACGGGCCCATCCTATGCCTCTCCCCCCTGATCGGCAAGCCGGGGGGTGTGACCGGCGTCAAACTCTTGTTTAATTTATAGGCAAATAGTGGTTAATAACTGAGTGGCTGACCCTGTGTCACACGTCATTAAACTCATTTAAATCCCAAAACTGTGCCTGAGGCACCATTTTAGTTTCAGCAGAGATTGGTATAGTGGGCTGAAGGATCGGTAAGGAGAACCCCCATGAGTGGAACAACCTATTACAAGCATATTCTGGCCGCGATCGACCTCTCTGAAGACAACCGCAAGGTGATCGACAAGGCGGTGGACAGAGCCCGCTCCAACGGCGCCAAGCTGTCGGTTATCCATGTCGATGTGGACCTCAAGGATCTCTACACCGAGATGATCGATATCGACATCGACAACGTGCAGGATCAGGTGATCGCCGAAGCGAAAGAGAAGCTGGAGGCATTTCTGGCCTCGGTGGACTACCCCATCGAGAAGAAGCTGGTGATCTGCGGCGATCTGAGCGAGCGGGTCAATCAGGCAGTCAAGGAGTACGAGATCGACCTGCTGGTGTGCGGCCATCGCCAGAGCTTCTGGAGCCTGCTCACCTCCAGCGCCCGTCAGCTGATGAATACAGTGCCCTGCGATCTGCTGGTCGTCCCATTGCAGAAGTAATGAAACCGGCGTAGTGTGATTTGCTATGAATATGACCGCATTCAATCACAACTACTGGTGGTGCTGCTCCTAAACAGGCGGCACCGCGTTTCTATTGTAAATTTCCCAAAGAAAACACCGTGACCGCCGAGAGGCGGTCAACTGTTTTTATCCCTTTGTCGCCTCCCGGCTCACCCAACTGGAGAGAGTGACATGCACAACCCCGTAATCCTGACTGGCGATCGTCCCACCGGCAAACTGCACATCGGCCACTATGTCGGCTCCCTGCGCCAGCGCGTCGAAGCCCAGCACCACTACCGTCAATTCGTGATGATCGCCGACTTACAGGCGTTGACCGACAACGGCCACAACCCGGCCAAGGTGACCGACAACGTACTGGAGGTAATGGCCGACTATCTGGCGGTCGGCCTCGACCCGGCCAAGACAACCTTCTGTCTGCAAAGCGCCCTGCCCGCCCTCGCCGAACTCACCTGCTACTACCTCAATCTGGTCAGCGTCGCGCGGCTGGAGCGCAACCCCACCGTCAAGGCGGAGATCCAGCAGAAAGGGTTCGCACGCACACTGCCGGCCGGTTTTCTGGTTTATCCGGTGAGTCAGGCAGCCGACATCACCGCCTTTCGCGCCAGCCATGTGCCGGTCGGGGAAGATCAGCTGCCGATGCTGGAGCAGACCAACGAGATCGTCCGCCGCTTCAACTCTCTGGTAGGCAAAGAGGTGCTGACCGAATGCCAGCCGATCCTGAGCGACACCGGCCGCCTGCCCGGCATCGACGGCAAGGCCAAGATGTCCAAATCCCTCGGCAATACCATAGAGCTCGGCATGTCGGCGGAAGAGATCAAACAGGCGGTGTTCGCCATGTATACCGACCCCAACCACCTCAAGGTGAGCGATCCCGGTCAGGTGGAGGGAAATACGGTGTTCGCCTATCTCGATGCTTTCCACCCCGACAAGGCGCTGGTCGCCGAAATGAAGGCGCACTACCGGCGCGGCGGACTGGGGGACATGCGCTGCAAACAGGTGCTCAATGACTGCCTGCAGACCCTGCTCGCCCCGATGCGGGAGCGCCGGGCCGCGGCCATTGCCGACAAGAAGATGCTGCTGGAACTGCTCTATCAGGGCACCGAGCAGGCCCGCATCATCACCGATGAGGTATTGGCGGAGGTGAAAAGCGCCATGGGGCTGGATTACTTCGCCAGCATCCGCTGAGCGGGAGTCCCGAGCGCATCGTCGCCGTAGAGGTCGAACACCAGCTGGTGCAACAGGCTCTTGAACCAGCCGATCGCCTCGTCGTGGGCGGTGAGCGGGTGCCCCGCCATTAGGTAGACGATGGGGATGGCGGGGTCGAGCTGGTGCATCCGCAGCGGGTAGTAGCGGCAGAAGTGGCGTCCGATCATCTCGGGCACCACCACCAGATAGCGGCCGGTCGCCATCAGCGGCGGCACCGCCATAAAGCTCGGCAACCGCACGCCCAGCTCCCGCTCCACCCCGAAGCGGGCCAGCCAGAGCTCCACCATCGCCTGACTGTGACCCCAACTGGAGGTGTGGATGTGGGGACGGCTCACCAACTCGACCGGAGTCAGCACATCGGGCAATTCGCTGCCAAGCGGCGACAGGCAGACCAGCGGGTTGTTGAACCACTCCTCCCGCCACAAACGGGGTGAGAGGTGATTCGCCCCGGCGAAACCGATCACCAGATCCAGCTCACCCTTTTCCAACTCCCGCTCGTAGTCGCTGTCCGCCAGCTCGCACACCTCAAGCCGACAGTGAGGGGCCTGCCGATGGAGCCTGTCCACCAGCACCGGCACCAGCCCGTGCTCCACCGAGCCCGGGGTGGCGATGCGGAAAATTCGCCGTGCGGTAGCGGGATCAAACCCTTTGGCCTGCCGCAATCCCTGCTCCAGCATTGCCAGCGCCTGGCGCACCGGCCCGGCCAGCGCCTTGGCCCGCTCGGTCGGCATCATCTCGCGCCGACTCATCACGAACAGCGGGTCATCCAGCGCCACCCGCAGCCGCCCCAAGGCGTGACTGACGGTGGATTGGGAGAGATACAGCCGTTCAGCGGCACGGGTGACATTGCGCTCCTGCATCAGCATGTCGAATACGGCAAGCAGGTTGAGGTCGAGACGGGCGAGCGAGCTATCCATCGATATTAGCCATAGTTAAATGCCAACAATTCATTTTTACCATAGTAACAGATTGCCTAGAATGCGCTGGCTTAATACATCGGAGATTCAAATGCGTAGCTATCTGTTATTGCTGGCCATTGGCCTGCTGTGGGGTTCCCAATTCATTTTCATGCACCAGGCCGTTGCCGAGTTGCCCCCCATTCTGGTGGCTGCCGGTCGTGCTCTGTGCGGCAGCCTGACCCTGGGTCTGCTCTGCCTGTTCATGCGGCTCAAGAGTGAGCACACCCCGTGGCGCACCTATATGCTGATCGCCCTGCTGGATGCCACCATCCCCTTCATCATGGTCGCCTGGGGCCAACAGTATGTGGATAGCGCCATCGCCGCCGTGGTCATGGGTTGTATCCCGTTTGTGACCATTCTGGCTGCACCGCTGTTTATTTCTGGTGAAAGAATCACCAAAACCGGTCTGCTTTCCGTGATCATCGGCTTTGCCGGTGTACTCACCCTGTTCTGGCCGAAACTCTCCCAGGGCATGAACGCCGGCCTGCTCGGTGCCATGGCCATCCTGCTGGGTGCCAGCTGTTTCGCCATCGGCCTGCTGATGATCAAGCGCTTCGCCAAGGACCATCCGGTCGTGGTCGCCCGCAATATCCTGATCTCCTCGGCAATCCAGTTGCTGCTGGTCGCCCCCTTCATGGTTGACCTCGGCAGCCTGACCCTGCCGAGCACCCAGGCCCTGAGTGCGATCACCGTGCTGGGTACCCTCTGTACCGGTCTGGTCTACTTCCTCTACATGGCGCTGATCCAGAAGGCCGGCCCGACGTTCGCCTCCTTCAGCAACTATCTGGTGCCGCTGTTCGGCGTGATGCTGGGCGCCCTGTTCCTCGGCGAGCAGATCCACCCCACCACCGGCGTGGCCCTGGCCCTGATCCTCGGCTCGGTCGCCATGAACCAGTGGGCGCAGCAGCGTCGCATGCAGCGCGAGGTCTCCCTATGTCAGGCATCCTGACCACACTGTGCGGTGGTCTGGTACTGATTGCCGGCTGGCAGTATCGCCAGCGACTGGCCGGGATCCTGGGCCTGCTGATGGTACTGCTGCCCTGGTTCTTCGATAGCAAGCTGCAAGCCATGTTGAGCTATGCCCTGAATGCCTGAAGTCCATCTCTGAATGTGTGACGAGAGTCTATCTCTCCTGTTTTGGGACTGTTTTAAAAAACCTCCGATTTGTCCCCCGCTACCGGCGCTCTGCGCCGGTTTTTTTATGCCTGCCAGCCGGCGTCAGATCAGATAGCGATAGCTGAGTCGCTCGTTTTTGCGCGGCCCGGTGATATGCCAGCTCAGCAGAAAACCACCGTCGATCTCGGTCAACTCGGCGCTGTAGTGATCCGCCCCGCACAGATGGGGCTCGGCGGTCAGCCAGTGGCCATCCCCCTGCGGCAGCAGCTCGAACAGCTCAACCGGCGCTTCATAACGCAGGTGAGAAAGGCGGATCCCCCGCTCGCTGCGTTGCCACCAGAAGCGGTTGTGCATGGCGAGTTCCCTGCCATGAGGCGTGATGTAACGGCCCTGCTCGTTAAACAGCCAGCCCCCCTGATGATCGGTCACCTGCACACGCCCCTCGCCCCGACCATTCCAGTCGGTCGCCGACCCCTCGCTATTGCTGGCGGTAAAGGAAAATGCTCCGACCTGTGGCAATCGCGCCCATAAACGCTGGATTGCCGCTTCCATCTCGGCCATCATAGCCCCCTTAAAATTGACAACTGATGATAAATCAAACACATGAACTACTTGATAGGGGTCACCCTGCTCTGGTCATTCTCCTTCAGCCTGATCGGGGTCTACCTCGCTGGCCAGGTCGATGCCTACTTCTCGGTGCTGACCCGCATCGCCCTCGCCAGTCTGGTGTTTCTCCCCTTCCTGCGCCGCCGCTGGCTGCGCCCCGATCTGGCGGCCAAGCTGATGGCGCTGGGCGCCATCCAGCTCGGCATCATGTATCTCTTCTACTACCACTCCTTTCTGCTGCTGACGGTGCCGGAAGTGCTGGTCTTTACCATCTTCACCCCCATCTACGTCACCCTGCTCCACGACCTGCTGGAAGGGCGCTTCAAGCCCACCTATCTGTGGGGCGCCCTGCTGGCGGTGCTCGGGGCTGCCGTCATCCGCTTCGACGGCCTGACCGAAAGCTATGTGCTGGGATTTATGGTGGTGCAGGGGGCCAACCTCTGTTTCGCCCTGGGTCAAGTGGGCTACAAGGTACTGCTGGCACGGGAGGCGGAGCAACCGCCGCAACTGGCGGTGTTCGGCTGCTTCTATCTGGGAGCGCTGGTGATCGCACTGCCCGCCTGGTGGCTGCTGGGCAAGCCGCAATATCCGACGTCAGGGTTGCAGTGGGGCATTCTGCTCTGGCTGGGGGTGGGTGCCTCCGGCCTCGGCTACTTCCTCTGGAACAAGGGGGCGACGCTGGTCACCAGCGGAGTGCTGGCCATTATGAACAATGCGCTCATTCCGGCCGGCTTGCTGGTCAATCTGCTGCTCTGGGGCAAGGATACCGACCTGACCCGACTGACCATCGGCGGCCTGCTGATGCTGGCCTCGCTCTGGGTCTGCCAGCGTGACAAAAGCGGCCAGCCCTGACCTCACTCAGCCGACGACGGTGTTGTGCTGCCGTCTGGCCTGACTGTGACAGCTGGCCAGCCGGGCCAGCAGATGATCGAGCTGCTCGCCAGCCTGACTCTGCACCAGCCCGATGCTGACGGTGACCGGCCGCTGTGACAGCAGGCTGGCATCGGCAATCTCGAGGCGCAGCCGCTCGGCGATCTCCAGCGCACTCATCCGCTCGGTCTGGGAGAGCATCAAAATAAAACCGTCCTCATCCCAGCGGGCGAAGGGATCTTCCCGCCGCAGCTCGTGGCGCACGATACGCGCCAGCTTGGCCAGCATGGCGTCGCAAGCCGCTTCGCCAAACAATTGCTGGATTTTGGCCATGTGATCGACCGAAAACTGCAGCAGACTGAAAGTGCCGCTCTCGGTCGCCAGCCGCTCTTCAAGCAGTTGCTCGAAACGGCCACGGCTCTCCAGACCGGTCAGCGGATCGGTGCCATGTCGCTCCTCCACCAGCACGGCAGCGGGATCGAGGTGACGGACAACCCCCAGCAGATAACCCCGCTCATCGCGACGCATCCGCTCTTCCAGCCGGATGTAGTGACCGTGATGATGCAGAATGCGGTATTCGAGGCGCAGACCGCTGCTGCGGCCGCTCTGGCAGGCGAGCAGGGCATCCTCCAGCCGGGCAACATCGTCGGGATGAACCCGATCCAGCCAGCCGAGATCATCCGGCCAGCACTCTCCCAATCCCAACAGGCGCAGGCAGGAGGGATCACGCTGCAGTCCATGTTGGGCTGACCAGCTCCAGATCCCCGCCTCCAGCAGCGCCATGGCATCAGACAGCAGACCCGGATCAAGCCGGGCAGTCACATCGACCAAAGGTGTCTTGAGCATTTCCATGGGGCGCCTCGAAACAGGATCTGAATACCTGATCAATAAGTAACATTGGCGTTCACGCCGAGCAACAGGGTCAGAGCGCTTTTCCCTGATACCCGTTCATCAAGATCTGCCAGTTCTCCGGTACGAAGTGGAAACTGGTATGCAGTTGAGACTCTTTATTGAATGAACGGAGCAAGCGTTCCAGATTGGCCTTCTGCCATTCGCCGGGGGAGCGGATCGCACCCTTGTCAAAATCGATCACCCACACTTTGCCCTCTTTATCGAGCAGCAGATTGTGGCTATTGAGATCAGCGTGATAGACCCCGGCATCGTGCAGCTGGCGCACCGTCTGGCCTATCTTGTGCCATACCTCGGTCGCCACCGGCCCCTGCTTGAGCAGTGCCACCATATCCTTGGCACCGCGAATTCGCTCAATCAGGATATCGGCACGATAGAATGGGCCCTGTTTGACCATGCGGGCACCAAACGGACGCGGCACCGGCAGCCCCAGCTCGCACAGATTGGCCAGCAGGGTGTATTCGGCCATGGCACGGCTCGACTCGACCCCTTCGAACCAGAAGCGATCCCGCACCACCTTGCCCACCATGCCGCCGCGATAGTAGTGGCGCAGCACCAGATGGCGGGACTCATCCTTGACGAACCAGGTCACTCCCCGTCCGATGGAGGTCCCCACCACCTGACGGTTGTTCTGCCACCAGGCAGGATCGAATAACTGGGGAGAGGGGTCGCGAAAGGCCCCTTCGGCATACCAGCAGATCTGGTTGTGTTCGGTCTGTACTCGCATCGTGGAGATCCCGCTCGGTGGGTCATGGATCGCAATTTTTCAATTGGCGATGAGGCTGCCGCTCTGGCATGCCCGCAATAGTGGCCTTTAATCAACGACGTGCAGAGACAGGTCATGGCGCTGGGCCCGGCCTATCCTGGCTGACGATTGTGCGCAATTTTACAATCCAGAGGGGAGTTTGCATAATGCCATCCACCCTTTTTGCCAGCCGTGCGCCACAACATGCCGCTATTTCAAACGCCCCCCTCCTCCATCTGCATCCTGCGGCTCTCCGCCATCGGGGATTGCTGCCACGCACTGGCGCTGGTGCGCGTCATCCAGCGGGAGTGGCCACAGACCCGCATCACCTGGATCACCGGCAAAATCGAGGCAACCCTGTTTGCCGATCTGCCCGGCGTCGAGGTGATCCCCTTCGACAAGAGCAAGGGATGGCGCGGCTATCGCGATCTCTGGCAGACCCTCAAGGGGCGCAAATTCGATGCCCTGCTCCACCTGCAGGCAGCGATGCGAGCCAGCATCGCCACCCTCGGCATCAGCGCCAAGGTCACACTCGGGTTTGATCGGGAGCGGGCCAACGACGGCCAGTGGCTGTTCACCAACCACAAGGTGCCTTCGCCTGCCTCTCCCCATGTGCTGGACGGTTTCCTCGCTTTCGCCAAAGAGCTCGGCATCAAGGATCTGACCCCGGACTGGCAACTGCCCATCAGCGCCGAACATCAGGCGTGGGCAAGGGAGAAGATTGGCGGCAAACCGACCTTGCTTATCTGCGCCGCAGCCAGCAAGGCCTTCAAGAACTGGACTGCCGCAGGCTATGCCGCGCTGGCGGATCACGCCACCAGCAAGGGCTTTCAGGTTTATCTCTGTGGCGGGCCGGCCAAGCTGGAGCGGGATCTGGCCGCCGAGATCCGGCAACTCAGCCAGAGCAAGCCGGTCGATCTGGTGGGGCAGACCAACCTCAAGCAGCTGCTGGCGCTGATTGGCGAGGCGAGTCTGGTACTGGCCCCCGATACCGGCCCCACCCATATGGCCACCATAGTGGGCACGCCGGTGATCGGCCTCTATGCCCACCACAATCCGGTGCGTACCGGCCCTTATCTGTGCCGCGACTACGTGGTCAGCGTCTATCAGGAGCTGGTCGAGCAGGAGACAGGCAAGCCGCTGGCCGAATTGAGCTGGCGCACCCGCCTCAAGGATCCGGAGGCCATGCGAAAAATCACCAGCGAGCAGGTGATCGCCGCGTTCGATCGGCTCTGTGCAGATCGTCAACTGCCGTAGTAACAGGGCACCTCGGGAATTCCGAGCCATCAGGCAGGGATAACCTGATAGCCTCTGCCCTCAGCCAAAGGCACAATGCAGGCTGATGTGGGTTACGCTCCCGCAGCAAGCTACGAATACTTTGATCGGCTGGAATATGATTCCGGCCGTTTTTTTATTCGCCGCATTCTGGTAAAATTCGCCGCCTTTACATCCTCCTGACTCAAGAATTTTCCGCGTTTTGCGTTTGGCTGTCTCCCTTTCGGGCACAAGACGGCGGTCTCTGCTACAACCAAAACAGCGGTTTCGATTAAAGGTAATAATATGGCGCAACAAGGCACTCTCTATATCATCTCTTCTCCGAGCGGCGCGGGTAAATCCAGTCTGCTCAATGCCTTGCTGACCAACCACAATCAAGCTGGCAAGATGCAGCTGTCGGTTTCCCACACCACTCGCGCCACCCGTCCTGGCGAAGAGCACGGCGTACACTACCACTTCGTTCAGGTGGAAGAATTCAAGGCACTGATCGAACGCGGTGATTTTCTGGAGTGGGCCGAAGTGTTCGGCAACTACTACGGCACCTCACGCGCCGCCATCGAAGCCTGTCTGGCCAAGGGGATCGACGTATTCCTCGACATCGACTGGCAAGGTGCCCGCCAGATCCGCGAGCAGATGCCGACCAAATCCATTTTCATCCTGCCCCCCAGCCGCGAAGAGCTGGAACGCCGCCTGATTGGGCGCGGTCAGGACAGCGCCGAAGTGATTGCCGGCCGGATGGCGAAAGCCATTGCCGAAATGGTGCACTACGACGAGTATGACTATGTCATTATCAATGAAGACTTCGAGCAAGCGCTGTTCCAGCTCAGGTCCATTATTGAGTGCCAACGGCTGGAGATGCGTCACCAGCAACAGGCTCAAAAAAACTTGCTGCAACAGCTACTGGCAGAGTAAGCCAAAAACAAGTAAACTTTTGCGTCATTTTTAAACACTGCTTTTCTAAATACAGAAAGCCCAAACACTGGAGTCCTGCATGGCACGCGTTACTGTAGAAGATGCTGTAAAACAGGTAGGTAACCGTTTTGACCTGGTGCTGGTCGCCGCGCGCCGCGCTCGTCAAATCGCGGTACAAGGCAAAGATCCCCTGGTCGACGAAGAGAACGACAAGCCGACTGTGATCGCCCTGCGTGAGATCGAGCTGGGTCTGGTGAACAATCAAGTGATGGACACCCAGGACCGCTACGAACAGCAAGAGCAGGAAGCCGCTGAGCTGGCTGCCGTTGCTGCCATCGCCGAAGGCCGCGGTTAAGTTATTCCTCCGGTTGGCACCCGCCCGGGTGCCGACTGTTCATCCCCATTTACAACCGCTCGAAAACCTCGCAAACTCAGGGCTATACCCTCAATTCCACGAATTGCCGTTTCACCGCTGCGGGGACTGTCTTGTATTTATTTGAAAACCTTAAAGAAATAGCCAGTTCCTACCTGCCGCCAGAGCAGGTTGAGAAGCTCAAGCAAGCCTATGTGGTGGCCCGTGATGCCCACCAGGGCCAGATGCGTTCCAGTGGCGAACCCTATATCACCCACCCCGTAGCCGTTGCCCGAATCCTGGGTGACATGCGCCTCGATCATGAAACCCTGATGGCCGCCGTACTGCACGACGTCATTGAAGACACCTCTGTCACCAAGGCCGATCTGGCCGAACAATTCGGCAATGCGGTTGCAGAACTGGTGGCCGGGGTCTCCAAGCTCGACAAGCTGAAGTTTCGCGATCGCAAAGAGGCGCAGGCCGAGAACTTCCGCAAGATGGTGATGGCAATGACCCAGGATATCCGGGTCATTCTGATCAAGCTGGCCGACCGCACTCACAACATGCGCACGCTAGGCTCGCTGCGCCCTGACAAGCGCCGCCGCATCGCCCGGGAAACCCTCGAAATCTTCGCCCCCATCGCCAACCGCCTCGGTATTCACACCATGAAGAACGAGCTGGAAGAGCTGGGTTTCGAGGCGCTCTATCCGATGCGATCCCGCGTGCTGCGCGAATCGGTGCGCCGCGCTCGTGGCAATCGCCGCGAGATCGTCGACTCCATCCAGAGCGAAATCAGCGGTCGCCTGAAGGAGGCGGGGATCGAGCATCAGGTCAGTGGCCGCGAGAAGAATCTGTTCTCCATCTACAACAAGATGGAGAAAAAAGAGCTGCAATTTCATGAGGTAATGGATATCTACGCCTTTCGTGTCAAGGTGAAGGACATAGATACCTGTTACCGGGTGCTGGGGCAGATGCACAGCCTCTACAAGCCGCGCCCCGGCCGCTTCAAGGATTACATCGCCATCCCCAAGACCAACGGCTACCAGTCGCTGCACACCTCGCTGGTGGGGCCGCACGGGGTACCGGTCGAGGTGCAAATTCGCACCGAGTTCATGGATCAGATGGCCGATAAAGGGGTTGCCGCCCACTGGGCCTACAAGCAGGATGGCGACAGCTCGGGCACTACCGCCCAGATCCGCGCCCAGCGCTGGATGCAGAGCCTGCTGGAATTGCAGCAGAGCGCCGGCAGCTCGTTTGAATTCATCGAAGGGGTCAAAACCGACCTCTTCCCCGACGAGATCTACGTGTTCACGCCGGAAGGACGCATCATGGAGCTGCCCGCTGGCGCCACGCCGGTGGACTTCGCCTACACGGTGCACACCGACATCGGCCACGCCTGCGTCGGTTCGCGGGTCGACCGCCACCCCTACCCGCTCAGCAGCCCACTGCACTCGGGCCAGACGGTGGAGATCATCACGGCGCCGGGGGCTCGCCCCAACGCGGCCTGGCTCAACTTCGTGGTGACCACCAAGGCTCGCTCCAAGATCCGCCAGTTCCTCAAGAACCTGCGCACTGAAGAGTCGGTGGTGCTGGGTCGCCGCCTGCTCAACCATGCGCTGGGCGCCAAGAATATCGAAGACATCCCCGAGCCGCGCATCAAGCAGGTGCTCGCCGATACCAAGCATGAGAACCTGCAGGGGCTGCTGGCCGATGTGGGCCTTGGCAACGCCATGAGCGTCATGGTGGCGCGCCGCATGCTGGGGGATGAACTGCCGCCGGAAGAGCAGCCCAAAACCAGCAGCAAGAAGATGCCGATCAAGGGTGCCGACGGCATGCTGGTCACCTTCGCCAACTGCTGCCGCCCGATCCCGGGAGATGCCATCATCGCCCATATCAGTCCAGGCAAGGGTCTGGTGATCCATCAGGAAGCCTGCCGCAACATCAAGGGCTACAGCAAGGAGCCGGACAAGTACCTGCCGGTGCAGTGGGAAGTGGACAAGGAGCAGGAACAGGAGTTCCGCACCGGCATCAGCATCGAGATCGTCAACCATCAGGGTGCGCTGGCCGAGCTGGCCAACGTGATTGCCGCCACCGGCGCCAATATTCACGCCATCAGCACCGAAGAGAAGGATGGCCGGGTCTATCAGGTCAGCCTGCTCATCACCACCAAGAGCCGCATCCACCTGGCCAACATCATGCGCAAGATCCGCGTCATGCCCAACGTGCTCAAGGTGAGCCGACAGAAGAACTGAACACAGGCGGCGCAAGCCGCCTGCTGCTTTTATAGAGACAAGCCATGACCCCCGAACGCTTCAAGCGCATCACCGACATGCTGGCCCAGCGTCAGCTCGATTTGACCGTCTGCATGGAAGAGGTCCATAAACCTCACAATCTGGCCGCTATCGTGCGTACCGCCGATGCCATCGGCATCCACCGGGTACACGCGGTCTGGCCCAAAACCTGGATCCACAAGCGCAAAGGCACCGCCCGCGGCAGCCAGAACTGGGTGGATGTAAAACTGCACCCGGATATCGGCACAGCCGTTGCCGAGCTGAAAGCCTCCGGCATGCAGATCCTGGCGACCCACCTCTCCGACAGCTCGGTCGATTTTCGCGCCATCGACTACACCAAACCGACCGCCATTCTGGTGGGTCAGGAGAAGCACGGCATCGGTGAAGAGGCGCTGGCGCTGGCCGACCACCATATCGTCATCCCCATGGTGGGCATGGTGCAGTCCCTCAACGTCTCGGTGGCTGCCGCCGCCATACTCTACGAGGCGCAGCGCCAGCGCGAGCTGGCCGGCTGCTATCAACGCGGCTGCCCGCTCACGCTGGAGGAGCAGAACAGCATCCTGTTCGAAGGTGGATATCCCATCTATGCCCAGCTCTGCAAAGAGAAAGAGATGCCCTACCCCCAGCTCGGCCCGGCCGGTGAAATTCTGGCAGACGAAGAGTGGTGGCAACGGATGCAGCTGACCCGCAAAGGGTGGGCGCAGCAGAGCGAACAGGACGATCCGCAGGAGGAGTGATGGAGAACCCTTTTGGCAGCTGGCTGGAATCGCAAATCATCCGGGATCACCTGACCAACCCGAACATAGAGGCCGGCGACTACAGCTACTACTCCGGCTACTACCACGGCAAGCCGTTCGAGGATCACTGCGTCCGCTACCTGCTCGGCGATGGCTCGACCCGTGACACCTGGGAGAGCGGCCTCTGGGGCGAGGTGGATCGGCTGATTATCGGCAAATTCTGCTCCATCGGCTCGGGCGCCACCTTCATGCTGGCGGGCAATCAGGGCCACCGGCTGGATTGGGTCTCCACCTTCCCGTTCAACCCCGACACCTTTGGCGAAGGGGCCCGCAGCGGCTTTCTGCGCAAGGGGGACACCCGAATTGGCAACGATGTCTGGATCGGCTCGGAAGCGATGATCATGCCCGGCATCACCATCGGTGATGGCGCCGTCATCGCCACCCGCGCCGTGGTGACCAAGGATGTGGCCCCTTACACCATAGTCGGCGGCAACCCGGCCCAACCGATCCGCCGCCGTTTCAGCGATGAGCAGATCCTCATGCTGCAAGAGATGCAGTGGTGGGACTGGCCCTTGCCCCGCTTGCAAGCCAGCATGGCGCTACTCTGCTCGGGGGATATCGCCGCCCTTTATCACCATTGGCAACAGGAGTGTGCCTGATGAACCCCCTCTCTCTTTCCCTGTTGGCCCTGACCCTGTTTTCTGCCGGAGCCCTTGCCGTGACCAATACCTATCAGCTCACCAGCGAAGCCGATGTACCCAGCCTCTACCAGCAAACCCTGCCCGACTTCTGGCGCCAACATGCGGTTGAAGGGGAGTTCAAGGGCAAGGACGGGGTGACCATCCGCTATGCTGCGCTACGGCAAGCCAAGGTTGATCGCGCCATCCTCATCGTCAATGGCCGGGTCGAGAGCTACCTCAAGTATCAGGAGCTGGCGTGGGATCTCTGGCGTCAGGGCTACAGCCTCTACCTTATCGACCATCGCGGTCAGGGGATGTCTGGCCGGATGCTGGATGACCCGCAGAAGGGATATGTCGACCAGTTCGACGATTATGTGGTAGATCTCAAGCAGTTTCACGACCAGATCATCATGGCGGACCAGCCTGCCAAGCTGTTCCTGCTGGCCCACTCCATGGGCGGCGCCATCTCGGCCCGCTATCTGGAACGCTGGCCCGATGATATCAAGGCGGCCGTGCTCTCCTCCCCCATGCTGGGCATCAATCTCGGCGGTCTGCCCAAGTGGCTGGCCAAGGGATTGGCGAGCACCATAGGCACGGTCGGCGGCTGGCTTGGCGAGCCTCCCTACGGCCCCGGTCAGGGCGCCTATCAGGATCACGGCTTTGCTGATAACGAGCTGACTCACAGCCAGCCCCGCTATCAAGCCTTCCGCCAACTCTACGAACAGCACCCGCAGATCAAGCTGGGTGGCGCGACCGCCCACTGGATTTATCAGGGGATCACTGGTGCCGATGCCGCCATCGCCGATGCGGGCGCCATCAAAACCCCGCTGCTGGTGCTGCAAGCTGGCAGCGACAGCGTGGTGGACAATTCCGCGCAGGATCGCTTCTGCACGATTGCCAAGTGCGAAGGGGGCAAACCGCTGCGCATCGAGGGGGCCTGGCACGAACTGTTTATCGAATCCGATGACAAACGCCAGCCCGCCCTGACCGCGATGGTCGACTTTTTCGCCCGCTTCTGAGCTGGCTATTTTTTGTAACCCTAAATAAATGGGGTGACAGTGCGGGCTAAGGTAAACTGCCCCTGTTTTCAATCGATGCCGAGGTAATGATGTTTAAGGTAGTTGTATCCGATCTCGATGGCACTCTGCTCAACAAGCAGCACCAGATCTCTCCCCGTACCCGGGATACCCTGCACCGCCTGGTAGAACAAGGTGTGAAATTCGTGGTCGCCACCGGCCGTCATCATGTTGACGTTCGCAGCTTCCGCGATGCGCTGGGGATGGACATCTACCTTATTACTTCCAATGGTGCCGTGGTCCATGACAAACAGGATCAGCTGATTTTCAACCAGCCGCTGCCGACCGAGATCGCCGCCGAACTGATTGCGCTGGAGCGCGACCCCTCTATCCACCTCAATGTCTATCAGGGTGATGATTGGGTAGTGGAAGAAGAGCTGCCCTGGCTGCTGCAGTTCCACGACGAGTCAGGGTTCACCTACCGCCTGGTCGATGACCTGAAACAGGAACCGAAAGAGCAGATCAACAAGGTGTTCTACATCGGCGACCACGAGAAGCTGCTGAAGATCGAGGCGCACCTCAACCAGCGCTATGGCGATCAGCTCAATGTCACCTTCTCATTGCCGGACTGCCTCGAAGTGATGCACGCCGGGGTGCATAAGGGCAATGCGGTGCGTGCCGTGCTGGAGCAGAACGGGTTCGATATGTCGGAGGCTATCGCCTTCGGCGATGGCATGAACGACTTCGAGATGTTGACCATGGTGGGACGCGGCATCGTGATGGGCAACGCCCATGACCGCCTGAAAATGGCGCTGCCGGAGTATGAGCAGACCCTCACCTCCGATGAAGATGGCGTCGCCGTCTATCTGGAGAAGCTGTTCGAGCTGGAGAACGTCAGCGCAGCCTGATCCTCTTCATTCCGACATCCGATTCAGCAAAGCCTCACCATGTGAGGCTTTGTTTTTTCAGGGTTTCCAGCCAGGGATTGGGCCGCTGCCAGCTGAAGCTCTGGTTCGCGCCACCGTAACATTCGGCCAGCCTCAGCGGCGTGCCGGGGGTATGGCGTCGCCCGGCCACATCGAGGCAGCGGGAAACCTTGCTGTTGAACAGCTTGTCTTTCTGCCACTCCCACTGCGCCTGACCGTCACAGGGTGCCAGCATCACTTCGCTGTCGTTTTTGGCTTGCAAACAGAGATCCTGCAGGCGCAACTCACCCAGATCCCACTCGAACAGTTGATCGTCTTTTCCGCTGCAAGGTTGTGCCAACACCTTCTGTTGGGACACCGCAACGCAAAAATCACCGCTGGTCAGCAAGGGGGAGAGAGAACGCTCCTCCTGCGGTTGTGATGCAATGGAGCCCATCATCACATCGGTGGATGGCGGCTTGATGGTACAGCCACCCAGCAGCAAGGCTGCCAGCATGGCAGGTGAGCAAGCAAAGGAAATTTTGTTATTCATGGAAAAATGCCTGAAATGGGCCGATGACATCCGGTTGTCAGTGACTCGAGGCTGAAGCATAACCGAAAGGCGGGGCGCGCTGCCCAAATAGAGTGTAAACAGACGTAACAGGGAGAGAGTACTGGCACGGCGGAGGCCAGAAAGCAAAAAACCCCGCCGAAGCGAGGTTTTTCTAAATGTGGTCGGTGATAAAGGATTCGAACCTTTGACCCTCTGGTCCCAAACCAGATGCGCTACCGGACTGCGCTAATCACCGAGGCTATTTCTTTCAAAATAGTTTACTTCAAAAAAACAAAGACGACCTGATGGTCATCCTCGTCATACAGCAAGTATGGTGCGAAGAGAGGGACTCGAACCCTCACACCCGGGGGGCACTAACACCTGAAGCTAGCGCGTCTACCAATTCCGCCACCTTCGCGTACCTGACAAGCTGTAAAATGGGGTGGCTGATGGGGCTCGAACCCACGACAACCGGAATCACAATCCGGGACTCTACCAACTGAGCTACAGCCACCACAGCTGTTTTCGTTCCACAACAACGCCCGTTTAACCGACGCACTTTTTGATGGTGCGCCCGACAGGATTCGAACCTGTGACCTCTGCCTCCGGAGGGCAGCGCTCTATCCAGCTGAGCTACGGGCGCTACGCTGTCGAACGGGGCGCATTATTAATGATGGTTGCTGGTTTGTCTACACTTTTCTGTCACCGAAACACTGTTCGTTGTTTTTTCAAGCACATTGCGCACTTTTCTTCCACTATTCCCCTGCTGACAGCCGAAAAGGGGCAGATCGCAGTCGCAAATCGCCTTGCTGCCTTGACTTGATTTGATGCCCATCTAGAATGAATGAACGTTCATTCAATCGAAAGTCACACTGATGATTCTGGATAAAAAAGAGAGCATCTTCAACGCGGCCCATGAGGTGCTGGGTGAACGGGGTTTTCATGGTCTGTCGATTGCAGAAGTCGCCAAGAAGGCCAATGTTGCCACCGGCACCATCTATCGCTACTTCGGCGACAAGGATGATCTGATCCGGCAACTGCACCAGCACACTATCTTGCAGTGTGTGCCCATGGTCATGGCCGATGTAGCAATCGATAAAGTTTCATTTCAACAATTTCGCCAATTATGGCTCAATATTCATGCCATTTTTGTTAACGAACCCAACGCTATCCGGTGCAAATTGCAGTACGAGAGCTCTCCGCTAGGGGCAGAATTGGAAACCAATCCTGTCATTCTGGCCGCCTGGGAGCCTCTGGACCGATTTTTTGAACAGGGCGTTGAACAAGGATTGTTTATTGATTTACCGATACGGGCACTCCAGGTGTTGAGTCTGGACAGTGTCATGCATCTGGCCCTGCAGTGCAGGGTGCACAACATCACGCTGACCGAATCGCAGTTGGAAACCGCGATCCGGGCCAGCTGGAATGCCATTTTATCCCCCAATCTTTCCACCTCAGGAGCCTGTTCATGAAAAAGTGGATGGCCATTATGTTGCTGATAGCGATCGCCTTGTTTGGCAGCGTCATCGGCTTCAATTTGTTCAAACAGAAGATGATTGCCCAATACATGGCCAACCGGCCGGAACCCGAGTTCCCCGTCACCGCCATGGTGACCAAGGCGCAGGATTGGGTACCGACCATCGAAGCGATCGGCTTCATCGAGCCGAATCAGGGGGTGACCCTCTCCACCGAACTGGCAGGTACCATTGACGCCATCACCTTCGAGTCAGGCAAACCGGTCAAGGCAGACCAGCTGCTGCTGAGCCTGGACTCCACCGTAGAGCGGGCTAATCTGCGCGCCTCCCAGGCCAAGCTGCCGGCGGCAAAAGCCAAGTTCGATCGTTTCCAGAACCTCTACAAGACCAGCTCCATCTCCAAAGAGCAGCTGGATGAGGCGGAAGCGGCCTATCGCTCACTGGAAGCAGATATCGAGAGTCTGAAGGCGACCATTGCCCGTCGTGAAGTGCGTGCGCCCTTTAGCGGCGTGGTCGGCCTGCGCAATGTGTTCCTCGGTCAGTATCTGCAGCCGGGCACAGATATCGTGCGCCTGGAGGATACCAGCGTGATGCGCCTGCGCTTCACCGTGCCCCAGACCGATATATCCAAAATCAAGCTGGGCCAGACCATCAAGATCAATGTGGATGCCTATCCGCAAACCCAGTTTGACGGTCATATCACCGCCATCGAGCCTGCGGTCAACTTCCAGAGCGGCCTGATCCAGGTACAGGCAGACATTCCGAACAACGACGGTCAGCTCCGTTCCGGTATGTTCGCCCGCGCCAGCATCATTCTGCCGACGGTGAAAGATCAGATCGTGATCCCGCAGACCGCTATCTCCTTCACCCTTTACGGTCAGAACGTCTACGTGCTCAAAGAGGGCGAAGAGACCGACAAAGAGGGTAACAAGGTGAAAGTGCTGCGAGCCAAGCAGGTTGTGGTCAAGGCCGGTGAGCGCCGTGGCAACGATGTGCATGTGCTCTCCGGCATCCAGGCCGGTGACCAGATCGTACTGTCGGGTCAGGTTCGCCTGAGCAACGACACCAAGGTGCATGTGGTCGAGAACGATGCCCTGGCCGTTCCGGCACAAACCCCGATGCTGTAAGCGCGGAGATCTGCGATGCGATTTACTGACATATTTATAAAACGGCCTGTGCTGGCGATCTCGCTCAGCTTCCTGATCGCCTTGCTGGGCTTTCAGGCCATCTTCAAGATGCAGGTACGGGAATACCCCGAGGTGACCAACACGGTGATCACCGTCAGCACTGGCTACTATGGCGCCAGTTCTGATCTGATCCAGGGGTTCATCACCCAGCCGCTGGAACAGGCGGTCGCGCAAGCCGACAACATCGACTTCATGACCTCCTCCAGCCAGCTGGGTAGCTCAACCATCACTGCGTACATGAAGCTCAACACCGACCCCAACGCCGCGCTGTCCGACATCCTGGCGAAGGTGAACTCGGTGCGCTCCCAGTTGCCGAAAGAGGCGGAAGACCCGTCGGTCACCTCCTCCACCGGTTCAACCACGGCGGTGCTCTACCTCGGCTTTACCAGCCCGGAGCTCAACTCCAGCCAGATCACCGACTATCTGGAGCGGGTTATCAAGCCGCAGCTCTTTACTGTCGGCGGGGTCTCCAAGGTTGACCTCTACGGCGGTGTCGAGTTTGCCCTGCGGGTATGGCTGGATCCGGCCAAGATGGCGGCCTTCAACCTGACGGCCAGTGACGTGATGACGGTGCTCAACAGCAACAACTATCAGTCCGCGACAGGTCAGGCGACCGGTTACTTCACCCTGTTCAACGGCAACGCCGAGACCCAGGTCAAGGATGTCGACGAGCTGAAGCGTCTGGTTGTTGCTACCCGTGACGGCAAGGTGATCCGCCTTTCCGACATTGCCAAGGTAACCCTCGAGAAGAGCCACGACATCTATCGCGCCAGCGCCAATGGCCGCGAAGCAGTGGTCATGGCGGTCAACGCCGCGCCGACAGCCAACCCCATCAACATTGCCCACGATGTGCTGGCGTTGCTGCCGAGCCTTGAGCGCAATATGCCGAGCACCATGCGTCTCAACGTGATGTATGACTCCACCGTGGCGATCAACGAGTCCATCCACGAGGTTATCAAGACCATCCTGGAGGCAGCCGCCATCGTTCTGGTGGTCATCACCCTGTTCCTCGGTTCGTTCCGCGCGGTCATCATCCCGATCATCACCATTCCGCTCAGTCTTATCGGCGTAGTGATGATGATGGATATGTTCGGCTTCTCGATAAACCTGATGACCCTGCTGGCGATGGTGCTGGCGATCGGTCTGGTGGTGGATGACGCCATCGTGGTGCTGGAGAACGTCGACCGTCATATCAAGGAGGGGGAAGAACCGTTCCGGGCCGCCATTATCGGTACCCGTGAAATTGCGGTGCCGGTTATCGCCATGACGGTTACCCTGGCGGCGGTATACGCCCCTATAGCCCTGATGGGGGGTATCACAGGCTCCCTGTTCAAGGAGTTTGCCCTGACGCTGGCTGGCGCCGTGTTCGTCTCGGGCATCATCGCCCTGACTCTGTCACCGATGATGTGTTCCAAGATGCTCAAGGCCAACGAGCAGCCGGGCAAGTTCGAGAGCACAGTCCACCACCTGCTGGAGCGGATGACCGATCGCTACGACAGCATGCTGCACGCCGTGATGAAAAAACGCCCCGTTATCGTGGTGTTCGCCGTCATCGTGTTCGCCAGCCTGCCGCTGCTGTTCAAGTTCATCCCGAGCGAACTGGCACCGTCAGAGGACAAGGGGGTAATGGCCGTGCTGGGTACCGCACCGTCCAACGCCAACCTGGACTACATCGAAAACACCATGGCGGATGTGAACAAGATCCTGGACGACCAGCCCGAGATCGCCTTCTCCCAGGTCTTCTCAGGGGTGTTCAACGCCAACCAGGCGTTCGGTATCGCCTCCATGGTGCCCTGGAGCCAACGTGAAGCGAGCCAGAAAGAGGTGCTGGACCGGGTCGCCAATCTGGTGAAAGACATCCCGGGTATGGCCATCACCACCTTCCAGTTCCCGGAACTGCCGGGTGCATCGAGTGGTCTGCCGATCCAGTTCGTCATCACCACTCCGAACAGCTTCGAAAGCCTGTTCCTGGTGGCCGGTGAAATTCTGGCAGCGGCACAGAGTAACGGTCAGTTCGTCTATTCGGATCTTGATCTGAACTACGACTCCGCCACCATGAAGATCCGCATCGACAAGGACAAGGCGGGTGCCTACGGCATCACCATGCAGGATATCGGAATCACCATGGGCACCATGATGGCGGACGGTTACGTCAACCGTATCGACCTGGATGGCCGCTCCTACGAGGTGATCCCGCAGGTCGAGCGCAAGTACCGTCTCAATCCGGAGTCCATCAAGGGCTACTACGTGCGGGCCGCAGACGGTAAGTCGATCCCGCTCGGCAGCCTGATCAGCATTGAAGTGGTTGGCGAGCCCCGCGCCCTGCCCCACTTCAACCAGCTGAACTCTGCCACCATAGGCGCCGTTCCGGCTCCGGGCGTGGCCATGGGTGATGCGATCAACTGGTTCCAGACCACCGCCGACGAGAAGCTGCCGCAAGGCTATCGTTACGACTTCATGGGTGAAGCCCGTCAGTTCGTCACCGAAGGCAATGCGCTCTATGCAACCTTCGCGCTGGCACTGGCCATCATCTTCCTGGTGCTGGCAATCCAGTTCGAGTCGGTGCGTGACCCGCTGGTCATCATGGTCTCTGTACCACTCGCCATCAGCGGGGCCTTGATTGCCCTGGCATGGGGTATGGCGACCATGAACATCTACTCCCAGGTGGGCCTCATCACCCTGGTGGGTCTGATTACCAAGCACGGTATCCTGATCTGTGAAGTAGCAAAGGAAGAGCAGCTGCTGCGCGGCATGAACCGGATGGAAGCCGTGATGCAAGCCGCCAAGGTGCGTCTGCGTCCGATCCTGATGACCACTGCCGCCATGATTGCCGGTCTGATCCCGCTGCTCTACGCCGCAGGCGCCGGTGCGGCACAGCGTTTCAGTATCGGTATCGTCATCGTGGCAGGTCTTGCCATCGGCACCCTGTTTACCCTGTTCGTGCTGCCGGTGATCTACACCTATCTGGCTTCCGAGCACAAACCCTTGCCGGTATTCGATGAAACAATTCCGCCCAAAGCAAACGGCGGACATTAATCATCAATCACATGCGAAGGCCCCGATACGGGGCCTTTTTTATGCTTCGCAGGAAAGACGACATAAGTGCATGAAGCAGTTAAACTAAAAAACACCACATCCAGACCGCAAGGACGCCATGTCAGGACTCTTCACCAAGACCGCCAGGGCCGTAGGCCGCAACGGACTCTCATATCGCCTGCTCTCCTACATTCTGGTGTGCAGTACCGTATTGGCGATGATCATTACGGCGCTGCAACTCGCGTGGGATTACCGCAAGGATGTCGCCGTCATCGAAGACAGCATCGGCCAGATCGAGGCCTCGTTCCTGCAACCCATCGCCGCCAGCTTGTGGAACCTGGATGAAGAGCAGGTCAAAGTGCAAATTGAAGGGATCATGAACCTGCCCAACATGCAGTTCGTGATGGTCAAGGAGATGCTCGGCAACTCCGAAGTCCCGCTGCTGACCCAGGGGGTCGAGCGGGAAAGCTATGATATCTCCCGCGAATTCAACCTCACCTATCAGGGTGAAATCGTCGGCAAGCTGTTCGTTGCCGCCTCTCTCGAGCAGATCTACCAGCGCCTCATCGAAAAATCGGTGCTGATCATGGTCAGCCAGACCATCAAGACCCTGGTGGTCTCATTTTGCATCCTGATCATCATTTACTATCTGGTGGTCAGGCACATCAACCGCATCGCCAACTACGCCCAGAAGTTCAACCTCGATCGGCTCGACATGGAGCTGGAGCTGGAAGGCCGCCCGCAGCCACGCAAGAAACCCGATGAGCTGGATACCCTGGTCTCCACCCTCAACCAGATGCGTACCCGACTGCGTGACGAGCTGGTTGCTCGCCATCAGGCGGTCGAACAACTGCAAAAGGAACGGGACTTCTCCGCCACCCTGATCAACTCCGCCAACATGGTCATCTGCTGCATGGAACCGGATTTGACCATCGCCAGCATCAACCCGGCAGCCATACTGCTGACCGGCTACCACCAGCAGGAGCTGTTGCAACACAACTGGCTGGATCTCTTTGTCAGCCCGGCGCAGCGGGAAGAGCTGAACGATATTCTGGCGGCGGAAGGTTCACTGGCCGACAAAGAGGTCATCATGCATGACCAGCAGGCCCATGAGCTGGTACTGCAATGGACCTTCGTCCCCTTCTACGATGGCCCCAACCTCAAGTACCAGATCGGCTTCGGCTACGACATCACCCAACTGAAAAAGGTCGAGCGGGAGATTATCCAGCTCAACGAACAGCTGGAAGGCAAGGTGGTAGAGCGCACCCGCAGCCTGAGTGAAGCCAACAACCAGCTGGGCAAGGCGTACGACGACCTGAAACAGGCCCAGCAAACCCTGGTGGAGTCGGAGAAGATGGCCTCCCTCGGCTCGCTGGTGGCCGGGGTGGCACACGAGATCAACACTCCTATCGGCATCAGCGTGACCGCCTCCTCCTACCTGCAGGAGCGGGTCGCCGACTTCAAGTCCCATATCGACTCCAAGCAGCTTTCGCGCTCCTATCTCAACGAGTTCACCGTCAACCTCGACGAATCGATGCAACTTCTGCAGAGCAACCTGCGGCGCGCCTCCGAGCTGATTGCCAGCTTCAAGCAGGTGGCTGTCGACCAATCATCGGAAGCGCGCTACAACTTCAGTCTCGCCGACAACCTCCATCAGGTGGTGGTCTCGCTTGGCCACAAACTGAAGAAGAGCCAGTGCGAAGTGGATATCCAGTGCGATCCCAAGCTGTCGATCTTCTCCTTCCCGGGCAGTTTTACCCAGATCTACTCGAACCTGATCCTCAACTCCATCAACCACGGGTTCGACAGCTGGGACAAACCGAAGAAGATCACCATCAAGGTGGAACAACAGGGAGAAGAGCTGTTGATCGACTACTCGGACAACGGCCGCGGCATCCCGCCCGAAATCTTGCCGCGCATCTTCGATCCCTTCGTCACCTCCAAGCGGGGTCAGGGCGGCAGCGGTCTTGGCACCCACATCATCTACAACCTGGTGGTGCAACTGCTGAAAGGCCGTATCAGCTGTGCCAGCGAACCGGGCCAGGGCGCCCAGTTCCATATTCGCCTGCCGATCCAACATAACTGAGCGCTGGCTCTTGTGAGCCAGCCGCTTTATCCCCATCATGCTGTGATTGCATTCTTAATGAGCGGAGAACCTCGCAATGGCACAGCATTTTGACTATATCGCCATCGGCGGCGGCAGCGGCGGTATCGCCTCTGCCAACCGGGCTGCCATGTACGGTAAGAAAGTTGCCCTGATTGAAGCCAAAGAGTTGGGTGGAACCTGCGTCAACGTAGGCTGCGTCCCGAAGAAAGCCATGTGGTATGCCGGCCAGATTGCCGATGCCCTGAAATATGGCTCCGATTACGGCTTCGACACCACTCTCAACCACTTCGACTGGGCCAAGCTGGTCGAGTCCCGCCAGGCCTACATCGGCCGCATTCACCAGTCCTATCAGAACGTGCTGGGCAAGAACCAGATCACCGTCATCAAGGGCTTCGCCCGCTTCGTCAGCAGCAACACCATCGAGGTTAATGGCGAGCACTACACGGCCGATCATATCCTGATCGCTACCGGTGGCCGCCCGGAAATTCCAGCGATCCCGGGTGCCGAGCTGGGTATCGACTCCGACGGTTTCTTTGACCTGCAAAGCCAACCCAAGCGGGTTGCCGTAGTGGGTGCGGGCTACATCGCAGTCGAGATCGCAGGGGTGATGCAGGCGCTCGGCTCAGAGACCCATCTGGTGGTGCGCAAGCACGCGCCGCTGCGCAACTTCGACCCCATGATCCACGAGACACTGGTCGAAATCATGGCGCAGGAAGGGCCCAAGCTGCACACCCACGCCATTCCCAAAGCCGTGCTCAAGAACGCTGACAACAGCCTGACCCTGCAACTGGAAGATGGTCGCCATCTCACCGTTGACTGCCTGATCTGGGCCATCGGCCGGGTACCGGCTACCGACAACCTGAATCTTGCCGCCGCTGGCATCGCGCTGGACGAGAAGGGCTTTATCCCGACCGACAAGTTCCAGAACACCGCCGTCGCCAACATCTATGCAGTGGGTGACAACACGGGTCGCATCCAGCTCACCCCGGTGGCCGTCGCTGCGGGCCGTCGCCTCTCCGAACGGCTGTTCAACAACAAGCCGAACGAGCACCTCAACTACGATCTGGTGCCGACCGTGGTGTTCAGCCACCCGCCCATTGGCACCATAGGCATGACCGAACCTGAAGCCATCGCCGAATACGGCGAGGACCAGGTGAAGGTCTACCGCAGCCAGTTCACCGCCATGTACTCGGCACTGACCCAGCATCGCCAGCCCACCCGGATGAAGCTGGTCTGTGTCGGCCCGGAAGAGAAGGTGGTCGGTCTGCATGGCATCGGCTTTGCGATGGACGAGATCCTGCAAGGTTTCGGCGTCGCCATGAAGATGGGTGCCACCAAGGCAGATTTCGACAACTGCGTCGCAATCCACCCCACCAGTGCGGAAGAGTTCGTCACTATGCGTTAAGGGCAGATGAAGTTGGCCTGTCACGAGCAGCCAGCCTCTACAGCCATCTAACCCCTTCTCCCAAACCCGGCTCAGGCCGGGTTTTTTGATCCCTCCTCGCTATTTCTCTCGCAAATCCGTCGTTCTTTACGCCGATTTTACGCCTGCCACATGGCGCTTTATGGCGCCTTTACGCCTGTTTTACATACCCTTTCCAGCGTCAATGACACCAACAGAGTCGATATGGTCTTACATCGGCTCTCGCAGCTAATTATCTCAATGGAGTCGATATGAATTGGCTATATCTGCTGCTCGTCCTCGCCTTGATGGCCTATCTGATGCGCGCACTCACGCGCAGTCACGAGTGAGGGACTACCTATATGCAGCAAGAAATTATCTACCCGGTGGCCAGCAAACTGCCGAGCCTCGTGAGCAATCCAATGCGTGCCCTGACGCACCGTGACCACGAGTGAGGAACTAGAACATGTGGCAAGAAATAATCTATCCGGTGGCCTTCGTGCTGCTGGTTCTGCTGCCGGCACCGCTGCTGGGCAACTACATCTACCGGGTATTTGAAGGCAAAATCCACTGGCTGGCACCGGTCGAGCGCGCCACGCTGGCTTGCTGTGGCACCGATGGACGAGAGCAGGACTGGAAGTCCTACGCCCTCAGCCTACTGGCCTTCAACGGCGCCGGTTTCGGTCTGCTGTTCCTGATCCTGATGGCTCAGGGGTTGCTGCCCCTCAACCCGCAGCAACTGCCGGGTCTGAGCTGGCAACTGGCATTCAACACCGCGGTCAGCTTTATGACCAACACCAACTGGCAAGCCTATTCCGGTGAGGCCAGCCTCTCCTACTTCAGCCAGATGGTAGGCCTGACCACCCAGAACTTCGTCTCCGCAGGGACGGGTGCAGCCGTCGCCATTGCCCTGTTCCGCGGTATCGCCCGCCAGCAGACCATCAACCTTGGCAACTTCTGGCAGGATCTGGTGCGTTTCTGCCTCTATGTGCTGCTGCCCATCGCGCTGATCATGGCGCTGGTGCTGGTATGGCAAGGGGTGCCGCAAAGCCTCTCCGCCTATCTGCCGTTCCACGGTGTGGAAGGTCAGGAGCAGCTGCTGCCCCTCGGCCCAGCGGCCTCGCAGATCGCCATCAAGCAGCTTGGCTCCAACGGCGGCGGCTTCTTCGGCATCAACTCGGCACATCCGTTCGAGAACCCGACAGCCCTCTCCAACTGGCTGGAGATGGTCGCCCTGCTCACCATCGCCGCCGCCATGGTCTTTACTCTGGGCCGCTATATGAAAGACATGGCCCACAGCCGCGCCATTCTCGGCGCCATGACCCTCATGCTGGTGTTGGGGCTCTTCGTCTCCCTCTCCCAGGAGCTGAAACCGGATCACGCCCTCGCCCAGCTCACCACTGACGCCAGCAACATGACTGGCAACTGGGAAGGCAAGGAGAGCCGCTTCGGCCCTGTGCTCTCCAGCATCTGGGAAGTGGCGACTACTGCCGCCTCCAACGGTGCCGTCAACGCCATGCACGACAGCTTTACTCCGCTCGGCGGCATGGTGGGCATGATCAACATGCTGCTGGGCGAGGTCATCATCGGCGGGGTCGGCTCCGGTATCTACGGCATGATGCTGTTCGTGCTGCTGACCGTATTCCTGTGCGGTCTGATGGTGGGTCGCACCCCGACCTATCTGGGCAAACGGCTCGGCATCACCGAGATGAAGTGGGTGGTTGCCAGCATGCTGGTCATGCCGGTGGGGGTTTTGGTGATCGGTGGTGTCACCCTGCTGATGCCGAATGCCAGCACCATCATCGGCCATGATGGCCCGCACGGTCTGTCACGCCTCATCTATGCCTACGCCTCGGCTGCCGGCAACAACGGCTCCGCCTTCGCCGGTTTTGCCGCCGGTGACAACTGGCAGTGCATCGCCATCGGTCTGGCCATGCTGCTCGGTCGCTTCGGCTACATCATTCCGGTACTGGCCATCGCCGGTCAGCTGGCCCGTGCGCCCCGTCAGGAGACGAGCGAAGGGGACTTCCCCATCAGCGGCCCGCTGTTCGTTACCCTGCTGATCATCACCGTATTGCTGATTGGTGGCCTCTCCTTCCTGCCGGTGCTGGCACTAGGCCCGGTGGCCGAACATCTGAGCTTGATCGGAGGGGCGTTCTGATGAACCTGACCCTGTCGATCACCATCCGGATGCCAATCGCCAACTATCTGATGCTGGGAGCTTTCCAATGAGCAAGTCCACTGCAATGAGCACCGACACCATGTTGGTGAAGGGCAAAAAACAGAAATCACAGATCATCCAGGCAATGGTTGAGGCCCTTTATCGCTTCAATCCCAAGGCGCTGTTTGGCAGTCCCATCCTGTTCACCCTCTGGCTGGCCGCAGTCATGGCGACCGTGGAGTCCCTGCTGGGGCAGCCTTTCTCCGGCGTCGCCCCCTCGCTGGCCTGGCAGCTGACCGCCTGGCTCTGGCTGACCCTCTGGTTTGCCAACTTCGCGGAAACCCTGGCCGAGGGACGCGGCAAGGCTCGCGCCGACAGCCTGAAGGCGGGCATGAGCCAGCTCAAGGCCCGCCGGGTGGCTAATGCCAAAGATGGCCAGGGCGAATGGGTACCCGCCACCAGCCTGATGAAGGGGGACCTGGTGCTGGTACGCAGCGGCGAGATGATACCGGCCGACGGCGAAGTGGTCGCCGGCATCGCCTCAGTCAACGAGGCGGCCATCACCGGTGAATCCGCCCCCGTCATTCGCGAGTCGGGGACCGACCGCAGCGGCGTGACCGGCAACACGACGGTCGTCTCCGACGAGATCTGGGTGCGCGTCAGCAACAATCCGGGCGAAAGTACGCTGGATCGGATGATCGCACTGGTAGAAGGGGCCAAGCGCCAGAAGACCCCCAACGAGATGGCGCTCGACGCCCTGCTGGTAGGCCTGACCCTGATCTTCCTGCTGGTAGTCGCCACCCTGCCCTGGTTCCTCGACTACAACGGCACCCAGGTCCCGCGCCTCTACCTGATTGCCCTCTTCATCACCCTGATCCCGACCACCATTGGTGGCCTGCTCTCCGCCATCGGTATTGCCGGTATGGATCGACTGGTGAAGCTGAACGTCATCGCCAAGTCTGGCCGTGCCGTCGAAGCGGCCGGTGACGTGCGCACCCTGCTGCTGGACAAGACCGGCACCATCACCTTCGGTAACCGGATGGCGGATGAGTTGATCCCGGCACCGGGCGTCGACCCTGCCCTGCTGGCACAAGCGGCCATGCTGGCCTCGCTGGGTGACAACACCCCGGAGGGCAAATCCATCCTGACTCTGGCCAGCAAGAGCATGGCCAAGCCGAGCCAGCTGGAGAGCGACAAGGTGATCCCCTTCAGCGCCGAGACCCGGCTGAGCGGACTGGATCGCAACGGTCATCAATATCGCAAGGGTGCGGTGGATGCCGTGTTGAACTACCTCAGCCTCGACCGCAAGGCGGTGCCTGAGCTGGTGCTCAAGTCAGTCGACAGCATCGCCCGTCAGGGGGGGACTCCGCTGCTGGTCTGCACTCAGGAGAAACTGCTGGGGGTGGTCTACCTCAAGGACATCATCAAGCCCGGAATCAAAGCCCGCTTCCAGATCCTGCGCCATATGGGGATCCGTACCGTGATGATCACCGGCGACAACCCGAAAACCGCCGCAGCCATCGCCGCCGAAGCCGGGGTGGATGACTTCATCGCCGAAGCAACGCCGGAGAAAAAGCTCGCCTATATCCGGCAGGAGCAGGCTGATGGTCGTCTGGTCGCCATGTGCGGTGACGGCGCCAACGATGCGCCCGCACTGGCACAGGCTGACGTGGGTCTGGCCATGAACGAGGGTACCCAGGCCGCCAAGGAGGCGGGCAACCTGGTGGATCTCGACTCCAACCCCACCAAGCTGCTGGACGTGGTGCTGGTCGGCAAACAGCTGCTGGTGACCCGTGGCGCCCTGACCACCTTCTCCATCGCCAACGACGTGGCCAAGTACTTTGCCATCCTGCCAGCCCTGTTCATCGCCGCCTACCCGCAACTGGGGGCGCTGAACCTGATGCAGCTGGGCAGCCCGCAGAGCGCCATCCTTTCGGCCATCATCTTCAACGCCCTGATCATCGTAGCGCTGGTGCCGCTGGCGCTGCGTGGTGTCGACCTGAAAGGCTCGGCCGCCAGCCTGCTGCGCCGCAACCTGCTGATCTACGGTGTCGGCGGCCTGCTGGTGCCGTTTATCGGTATCAAGCTGATCGATCTGGTCATTACCGGCCTGGGTCTGGTGTAACGACATAACCGGGATGCGGGTCAGACCCGTATCCCCAGCCATCCTTTTGGAGCAAGAGAATCATGATAGCAATCAGAACCCTGTTGACCCTGACCCTGCTGCTGGGAGTGGGTTATCCGCTGACCGTCACCGGACTGGCCCAACTGCTGTTCCCCTGGCAGGCCAACGGCAGCCAGCTGACCGACAGCAAACAGCAACTGATCGGTAGCGCCCTGCTGGGGCAGAGATTCGAGCGGGCTGACTACTTCCATCCCCGCCCCTCAGCCAGCGATTTCAACACCATAGGCGGCAGCGCCAGCAATCTGGGGATGAGCTCACCGCTGCGGGCAGAGTTTGCCGAACAGGCAGCCAAGGCTCAGCCTGGAACCAGCTCCCCCGCCATGCTGACCCGCTCCGCCTCCGGCCTCGATCCCCACCTGCCACTGGATGCGGTGCTGGCTCAGGTCGACCGCGTCGCCAAAGAACGTGGACTGGATCCCGCCCAACTGACGGAGCAGGTCAAGTCGGCCACACAAGCTGGTATCCTTGGCCCGCAGGTGGTCAACATTCTCCAGCTGAATCTGCAACTGGATCATCAAAAGGGCGCCTGATGGTGCCCATTCCGGTTTGGTGATGACCTCGATTTTCGCAACGGGCGGTTGGCTCGATAGGGATAACAATGGCTGATGTAGCAAGCGCTGACGCCCTGCTGACAAGTCTGATGCAGGAGCATGGGGATGCGTGATGAGGTAAGGGCCGACGCCCTGCTGGCGAGCCTGGAACAGGAGCACAAGGGCAAGCTGAAGGTGTTTCTCGGGGCCGCTCCCGGCGTCGGCAAGACCTACGCCATGTTGCAGGCGGTGCGGGAACAGGCCAAAGAGGGGGTCGACATCCTGATCGGCGTGGTGGAGACCCATGGCCGTCAGGAGACCCTGGCTCTGCTCGACAAGCTCGCCATCATGCCGCGCAAGATCCACATGCACCGCCAGCAGCGACTGGAGGAGATGGATCTCGACGGCCTGCTCGCCCGCAAACCGGCCATCGCCGTGGTGGATGAGCTGGCCCACAGCAACGCCCCCGGCAGCCGCCACGAGAAGCGCTGGCAGGATGTGGAGGAGCTGCTCAACGCCGGGATCGACGTCTACACCACCCTCAACGTGCAGCATCTGGAGAGCCTCAACGATCTGGTGTGGCAGCTGACCGGGGTCAGGGTGAAAGAGACCCTGCCCGATCAGGTGCTGCTGGAAGCCGACAGTCTGGTGCTGATCGACCTGCCCCCCAAGGAGCTGCTCGGCCGCCTCAAGGAGGGCAAGGTCTATGTACCCCATCAGGCCAAGGCGGCACTGCAATCCTTCTTCTCCCTCAACAACCTCACCGCATTGCGGGAGCTGGCGATGCAGACCGCCGCCAGCCATGTGGAGGGCGATCTGCAACTGCAGTGGCAGGCAGCAGGCAAGAGCACCTTGCCGCTGCGGGGCAAGCTGATGGTCTGCCTCGGTGACCAGCACGGCTCGGCGCTGGTGCGCTACGGCCACCGCTTTGCCCAGCGCCGCCAGCTTCCGTGGCTGGTGGTGCATGTCGACAGCAATGGCCGCCGCTCTGCTGATGTGGAGCAGGCGCTGGCGCTCGCCTCCCACCTCGGCGCCAAGGTGCTGACGCTATCCAGCCCGGCGGTCGCCAACACCCTGCTGGAGACCGCCGAACAGCAGCAGGTCTCCCAACTGCTGCTCGGCAAACCCCACAAGGCGCCGTGGCGTCGCTCGCTGGTGCAACACCTGCTCAAACAGGCGCAGGGGCTCGAAATCACGCTGGTCGATACCGAGAAGCAGAAGCCCGAAGTGGGAATGCGCGTCCCGACCCCGAAGGATATACACCACAGCATGCTGGCAGTGGTGATCATGGGGATCACCTCGGCCGCCGCCTGGGGGCTCTCCTACTGGCTGCCGCCCGCAGCGTTGCCACTCATCTTTGTACTGGGGGTGCTGGCGACCGCCCTCACCACCAGTCTGGTGCCCGCCACGCTGGCAGCGGTGTTGGGCTTTATCGCCCACAATCTGCTGTTCACCGCCCCCTACTTCTCCCTGAGCGTCGCCAACCACAGCGACCTGCTCACCCTGTTTGTGCTGCTTATCGTCGGCATGACCGCGGGACGGCTCGCCTCCCGCCAGCGGCAACAGCTGATCGGTCTGCGCGAAACCCAGCAGCTGGGCAATGCATTGCTCTCCCTCAGTCAGGGGCTGGCCACCGCCAGCAGCCCGGAGGAGGTGCTCAGACAAGGTGCCCAGGCCATTTCACTGGCGCTAGGCCAGCCAACCGTGGTGATCGACAAGGAGTTCAACGATCGGCTCGGCAACGAGAAACACAGGCCCGGCCAGACCGACAAGGCGGCCATCGACTGGTGTCTGGCCCAGAAGCAGAGCGCCGGGGCCCACACCGCCACCCTCAATGCCGCCGAGGCCCAGTATCATCATCTCAGCGACGATCTGGTGATCGGCATAACGCTGGCCAATCCGCTCTCCTCCTCCGCCGAGCATCAGCTGCAGGCGCTGCTCACCGATATTCGCGCCGCGCTGGCGCGGATCGACCTCAACGAGCGGCTGGCCGACAGCCAGTTGCAGGCAGAGACAGACCGGATGCGCGCGGCCCTGCTCTCCTCGGTCTCCCACGATTTGAAGACGCCGCTGGCGACCATCATGGGCGCCGGCAGCACCCTGCTGGAATATGGTGACCGGATCCCCGCCGAAGACCGTGACGAACTGCTCCACTCGGTGCAGGAGGAGGCGCGCCGCCTGCACAGCTATGTGCAGAATCTGCTGGATATGACCCGCATCGGCTCCCCCGACTTCCAGCTGAAACGGGACTGGGTCGATCTGGCGGATCTGGTGGAGAGCGCCCGCAAGCGGCTCGACTCCTCCTGGCGCCAGCACAAGCTGCTGGTCCATTTCGATCAGCATGTGCCCCAGCTCTATGTCCATGGCGCCCTGATCGAGCAGGTGCTGGTCAACATTCTCGACAACGCCTCCCGCTACTCGCCGGCTGGCACCCCCATCGAGTTCAAGGTGATGGTGGCCGAACCCGACCTCATCATCGACATCATCGATATCGGGGTCGGTATCGCCGAGTCGGATCGGGAGAAGATCTTCAATCTCTTCTACACCCAGCCGGTGGGCGATTGCGGTAGCCGTGGCACCGGGCTTGGCCTCGCCATTTCCCGCGCTATGATAGAGGCCCACGGCGGCAAGATTTGGGCCTTCTCCGGCCCCAATGGCAACGGAACCTGCATGCGCATCTCCCTGCCGCTCGCCCTCAATTCACCGGAGGTATGATGGCTGACCGCCAGCTTGGGTCACTCAGCCCCTCCCACCATTCGCCTCTGGAGGTTCGATGGCGCACATTCTGGTCATAGATGATGAAGCGGCGATCCGTCGCTTTCTGCGGATCAGCCTGATTGCCGAAGGGCATCAGGTGAGTGAGGCGGTGGGGGTCAATGAAGGGCTGGAGCAATACCGCCACCTCAATCCCGATCTGGTGATCCTCGATCTTGGTCTGCCGGATGGCGATGGTATTCAGGTGTTGCAGGCCATTCGCGAACACCACCCCAACCCGGTGCTGGTGTTGTCGGCCCGCGATTCGGAGCAGGAGAAGGTGCGGCTGCTGGATGCCGGTGCCAACGACTACATGAGCAAACCGTTCGGCATTGGCGAGATGATGGCTCGCATTCGCGTGCTGTTGCGCCAGCGGGCTGGCGTCAGCAGCGGCGAGCGGCGCCACTTCCCCCAATGCGGCCTGACGCTCGATATCAGCAGCCACAAGGTGACCATGAAAGAGGAGGAGATCCCTCTCTCCCGCAAGGAGTTCGCCCTGCTGCAGGCGCTGGTGTGCCACCCCGGCAAGCTGGTGATGCAGACCCAGCTGCTCAATGACATCTGGGGGCCGAGCCACAAGGAGGACACCCACTACCTGCGCATCGTCATCGCCAGCCTGCGCAAAAAGCTGGGGGATAACCCCCAGCAACCGACGCTTATCGAGACCGAATCCGGTATTGGCTACCGCTTTATCGGCAACTGACGTTTCACGTGGAACGACGCCCGCAGCAAATCAGCGCCAACAGACCGCAGCTACTCAGCAACAGGCCGAGATCCTGCAATCCGGCCGCTACTGCCAACCCCAGACTGAGCAGCAGGTAGTAGCCAAGCCCGAACAGGGCGCCAGCACTGCCTGCCACTTCGCGATAGGCCAACAGCGCCTGACTCAGCACGTTGGGGATCGCCAGCCCAAAAGCGATGACTACACCCATCATGGGCAACAGGAACCAGAGATTGCCCTGAGTCGCCCAGACCAGCAGCCCGGCAATCAACGCCAGCACGCTAGCCAGTCGGGTCAGAGATGACGGCAGCCACCCCCTCCCCAGCAGATGCTTGTTGAGCAGACTGCCAAGCAGAGTCGCCAGTGCCAACAAGATCCCTGAGTAACCAAACTCGCCGGAGCTCAATCCCAATCCGGCAAACAGGAAGGGGGCCAGACTGTAGTAACCAAACAGCATGGTGTTGAACAGGGCGACCAACATGGCACTGCGCCAGAGCCCACCATCTTTTATCATCCGGCACGCCAGCGGCCAGAGTGCGACTCGCTGGCTGGTGGCCGGACGGGTTTCCGGCAACTGCCAGCAGGTCACCAGCAGCAAACCTACCGCCAGTACCAGCAGACCGCTGAACACTCCGAGATAGCCGAACCCACTCGCCAGCTGGCCACCACTTAGCAACCCCAGCACCGGACTGAGTGAGAGCGCAATGCCCATCACCGAGAAGACCCGCACCAGATCGCTCCCCTGATAGCTATCGCGCAGCATGGTCTGGGTCACTACGGATCCCACGGCGGCGCCAAAGGCCGAGATGATCCGGGCCAGCAGCAGGGTTTCAAACTGATTGGCCAGCAGCGCCAGCAAGGTGCCGACACCATAGGTGAGCAGACCCGCCAGCATGGCGGGACGCCGCCCAATCAGATCGCAGAGCCGTCCCCAGCAGACCACACCCACCGCAAACGCCAGAAAATAGACCGACAGGGTCTGGGATGCCTGCCCTTCGCTCACCCGAAACTGGCTGGCGATGTGGGTCAGTACCGGGCTGTAGATGGTCTCCACAATTTGGGGAAACATCATCAATCCCACCACCAGCCAGAGCGGTGGCAACTTGTTGTTCATGACAAACCTCCTTCACAAGAGGTCGCCATTCTAGAGAGATGCCGATTGTCTGATTACAATAAGCAGGACTATAAACATCAAAAATCGGACATATGGCCTTTATTCTTCCCGATCACCCTTTTGACCCCGACCAGCTGACGAGCAGCGTGATCGGCATCGCCTCCGCCCTCGGTTGGCACGACTCGGGCATGCATCAGCATCAGCGCCACCAGCTTTTGTTCGCCCAATCCGGCTGCATGACCATGGAGCTGGAAGGTCGGGTCTGCCTGCTGCCGCCCACCCGCGCCGCCTGGCTGCCAGCGGGCACTACCCACCGGGTACTGATGCGCGGTGTGGTGGCCTACCGCTCACTCTACTTCCAGCCGCACCCCGAGTTGCCCGGCACGGTGGAGGTGCTGGCTGTCAATCCGCTGCTGCACGAACTGATCGAGCGGATGGCGCTCTGGCCATGGGACAAACCGCAAGAGCAGCAGCAACGGACGGTTGCACTGTTTATGGAGGAGTTGGGGCAGGCGCCGCGGGAGTCGTGGCAGTTGCCGCTGCCGACCGATCCCAGACTGGGCGACTGGCTACAGCAGTTGAAGCGGGAGGATGTCCTGCCCGATCGGCTCAACCGGCTGGCCGAACGGGTGGGTGCCAGTGACAAGACCATTGGCCGCATCTTCATGCGGGAGACCGGCATGAGCTATCAGGCGTGGCGTCAGCAGTGGCGGCTGTTGCGCGCCATGGAGCTGCTGGCCGAAAGCGAGTCCATCAGCCGGATTGCCGCTGCGCTGGAGTTCTCCAGCGACAGTGCCTTCATCAGCTTCTTCAAACAACATACGGGGCAGACTCCCTTGCGCTATCTCAGCTCTCGGGGTGAGTCGCCACTGCCTGACTCGCCTCCACCACCAGGGTATCCAGCGCCAGTGGCTTGAGGTTGTGCAGCGCATCCTGCACCACGGCATGGGATGCCTGCTGCAGCTCGCTCTGCACATCCTGCTCCAGCTGGGCACTCTCCAGCTCGGGCCGCGGGTTTTCGTTGGCCATCACGTTCAGGCTCAGGGCACTCACAATCAGGGTAGCGATCAGGCTTTTCATCTGGTTTGCTCCGGTATGGTTGAGATGACCAGATAGCTATTCCAATAGTTGTGCCAATCCTCATGCAATTCATAACATGATGATTTTGTTTAAATTAACTATCTCGCGATACCAAATTGAGTCGCAAAATGCATCCCGCCCAGTCATTTTTAAACCAACAGTTGGTGATTTTAACCACGCTTGATTTTTGCACCATGTTCCACGTGGAACGTCCCGTTATTTTGATCGACACCCGCTTTTAAACTGAGCTATGGTGCTACATCTTCGTAACTGACTCTGGATCTGTCACCGAATGGAATTTTCCTTGTTCGGCGAGAAGTTCACTCGCCATGCCGGTATTACCCAACTCATGGATGACCTCAATCAGGGGCTGACCAATCCGGACGCCATCATGCTGGGTGGCGGCAATCCGGCCCCGATCCCCGCCATGCTGGAGCGCTTTCAGGCCGAGGCCAAAACCCTGCTCGACAACGGCGAACTGGTGAAAGCGATGGCCAACTACGATGGCCCGCAAGGCAAAGACAGGTTCACCAGGGCGCTAGCCGGACTGCTCAGCAAGGAGCTGGGCTGGGATATCTCAGCCCGCAATATCGCCCTGACCAACGGCAGCCAGAATGCCTTCTTCTACCTGTTCAACCTGCTGGCCGGTGAATTTGCCGATGGCCGCAAGAAGAAGGTGCTGTTCCCGCTCGCCCCCGAGTACATCGGCTATGCCGACTCGGCGCTGGCCGACGACTACTTCGTGGCCTACAAGCCCACCATTGAGAAGCTACCCGATGGCCAGTTCAAATACCATGTGGACTTCGAGAGCCTGCAGGTGGGTGACGATATTGGGGTGATCTGCGTCTCCCGCCCGACCAACCCCACCGGCAACGTACTGACCGACGAAGAGATCGAACACCTCGACCAGATTGCCCGCGACAAGGGGATTCCGCTGCTGATCGACAACGCTTACGGCGTCCCCTTCCCGGGCATCATCTTCAGCGAGGCCAAGCCGTTCTGGAACGCCAACACCATCCTCTGCATGAGCCTCTCCAAACTCGGCCTGCCGGGCACTCGCTGCGGCATCGTCATCGCCGACGAGAAGATCATTCAGGCCATCACCAACCTGAGCGGCATCATCAATCTGGCGCCGGGCAGTCTGGGCCCTGCCATCACCATCCCGATGATCGAGAGCGGCGAGATCATCGCCCTCAGCGAACAGGTGGTGAAGCCCTTCTATCAGCAGAAGGCTGAGCTGGCGGTGCAGCTGTTGCGCGAAGCGATCCCCGATCCGCGCTTCCACATCCACAAGCCGGAAGGCGCCCTCTTCCTCTGGCTCTGGTTCGAGGGTTTACCGATCCACTGTCAGGAGCTGTACGAGCGATTGAAGGCGAAGAACCTGCTGATCGTGCCGGGTCACTACTTCTTCCCCGGTATCGATGACCCCGAGTGGCGCCACAGCCAGGAGTGCATTCGCCTCAACTACTCCCAGAGCGAGGAGCTGGTGCGCCGTGGCATAGCCATTCTGGCCGACGAGATAAACGCCCTCTACGCCGGCTAAGTCAGTCCGGCCAGCCAAAAACAGAAAGGCCTGCAGATGCAGGCCTTTATTGTTTATCGCGATCCGGTTTGCTTAGCCGGGCAGCGCCAGCTGCTCGGGTTTACCGATGGGGATGGCGCGGGGCTTGAGCGCCTCCGGCAGTTCGCGAGCCAGGTCGATGGTCAACAAACCATGCTCCAGCTTGGCGCCCTGCACTTCCACGTGCTGGCTCAGCTTGAAGGCGAGCTCGAAGTCACGCTCGGCAATCCCCTGATGGAGGAACTGACGCTCACCAGCCGCAACCCCTTTGCGCCCCTTCACCTTGAGGGTGCCGTTTTCGGTCTCCAGCTCCAGCTCTTCGCGCTCGAAGCCAGCCACGGCGACCGTGATGCGATAGCCATCCTGATCGCGCTTTTCAATATTGTACGGGGGGTAAGCGGCGGTCTTCTGCTCGAACAGACCTTCCAGCTCACGGGCCATCCGCTCGAAGCCGACGGCGTTGGAATAGAGATGAGAAAAATCGAGGTTACGCATAATCCTATCCTTCTAATAAGCAACAGGTTCAACTCTCCACAGGCCCGTCATCGGCACCCGGGAAATTTTAAAATCGCTGTGAATTCAGGCTATCAGCCGTTGATCTCGATCTTGCGCGGCTTCATAGCCTCGGGCACTTCACGCACCAGCTCGATGTGCAGCAAGCCGTTTTTCAGATCGGCCCCTTTCACCCGCACATAGTCGGCCAGCTGGAAGCGGCGCTCGAAACCACGTTCGGCGATCCCCTGATAGAGATAGTTGCGTCCGGTGTCGGCCTGCTTGTTGCCTTTCACCGTCAGCAGATTTTCCTGGAAGCTCAGCTCCAGCTCTTCCTGGGTAAAGCCTGCCACCGCCATGCTGATGCGGTAGTCGTTGTCACCCAGCTGCTCGATGTTGTAGGGGGGATAACCGGCATTGCCATTGCTGGCCGCAGATTCGATGAGATTGGCCAGACGATCGAAACCGATGGCAGAACGATAGAGCGGAGAAAAGTCGATAGAACGCATAGTATTACCCTCTTGTGAGCGATAACGGATTGTTTGCCCTCCTTATGGACGGGCGCCTGGTCGAAACCTCTGTCGAGCGTTCCGGCCTTGTTACCTATATAGGGGCTCACTTTTTCCTTTCAAGGGGATTTTTTCAAATTTTTTAAATGGCCGCACCGACCTATAGAACATCAACCTGTTGGCCCGATAGTGATGATAATCGACCCGTGGGCCACTGATGGCAATGCGCTCCGCACCCCATAATTGGTTGCATATCCACCAGCCAACATGGAGCCATCCCATGAAGATTACCCAGGTTCGCAACGCCACCTTGCTGCTCGACTATGCCGGCACCCGCTTTCTGATCGACCCCATGCTCTCGGCCAAGGGGGCCTTCCCCGGCTTTGAGGGCACCGCCAACAGCCATCTGCGCAATCCGCTGGTCGAGCTGCCGCTGCCGATCGATGAGCTGGTCGATGTGGACGCCGTTATCGTCACCCACGACCATCCCGACCACTGGGATGATGCCGCCAGAGCCCTGATCCCCAAGCATCTGCCGCTCTTGGTGCAACATCAGAAAGATGCCGATGCCATTCGTGCCAGTGGCTTTGAGGATGTGCGGCTGCTGAGCGACCAGCCCGAGTTTGCCGGCATTCGCCTGCAACAGACCGGTGGCCAGCACGGCAGCGACCAGTTGATGGCGGTACTGGGCGAGCGCATGGGAGAGGTATGCGGCGTGGTCTTCTCCCATCCCGATGAACAGAGCCTCTATCTGGCCGGTGATACCATCTGGCATCCCTCGGTCGAGCAAGCCCTGCAACAGCATCAACCCGAGGTCATCATCCTCAACTGTGGCGATGCACAGGTGCCCGGACTCGGTTCAATCATCATGGGCAAGGAAGATGTCGCCGCCGTTTATCAGGCCGCACCGCAAGCCACGCTGATCGCCAGCCATATGGAGGCGGTCAACCACGCCGTGCTGTCACGCCAGGAGCTGCGCAACTATCTGGCGAAACGGGGCATGACGGATCGGGTACGGGTGCCGCAAGATGGCGAGGCGATATCACTGTGACCCGCAGGAGGGCCATGTCTGGCATGGCCCTTCGGCTTTCACAGCCTGACGTTTATGATGAGTGGTCTGCGCACAGAGAGGAGCCAACATAATGCCCACCCCGATCGTTGCCGTGGTGACCTTCGATCACTTCAGCCCTTTTCACTGCGCCGTTCCCTGCCTCATCTTCGGCGATATCCTGCCGGGCCAGCCGCTGTTCGAGCTCAAGATCTGCTGCGGTGATGGCAACCCTCATTCACACTCGGCGCAAGGCTTCACCATTCAGGCGCCCCATGGGCTGGAGGTGCTGGCCGAGGCGGAGATCATCGTCATTCCCTTCTGGCACGACCCGGCAGCACGACCACCAGCACAGCTGCTCGATGCCCTGATTGCCGCCAGAGCCAGAGGTGCCCGACTGGTCGGGCTCTGTCTCGGCACCTATGTGCTCGCCTACGCCGGGCTGCTCAATGGTCGCAAGGCATCGACCCACTGGGAGTATGAGCAGGATTTCTGCCACCGCTTTCCCTGCGTGCAGCTCGATACCAACGCCCTCTATGTGGATGACGAAGGGCTGGTCACCTCGGCAGGCACCGCTGCCGGGCTGGACTGCTGCCTCTATCTGGTGCGCCAGTACCACGGCTCAACCATCGCCAACAAGGTGGCGCGGCGGCTGGTGATCCCGCCCCACCGGGAAGGGGGTCAGGCCCAGTTTATCGAGCAGCCGGTGCCCGCCTCCACCCGCGATGTCCGGATGAACCAGTTGCTCGACCATCTGCGTGCCCATCTGGCCGCCCCCCATACCCTGGATTCTCTGGCAGATCTCACCCTGATGAGTCGACGCACCTTTACCCGCCGCTTTCATCAGGCTACCGGCCTCTCGGTGGGTGAATGGCTGCTGGCGGAGCGGCTCAGGCGCAGTCAGGAGCTGCTGGAGGTAAGCGGCCATTCCATCGATCGCATCGCCGAGCTGGTCGGCTTCAAAAGTGCCACCTCTCTGCGCAATCACTTCCGCTCCCGCTTTACCATCTCCCCCAGCGAGTGGCGACGATCTTTTCGTGGCAACAATGTCTGATGACATCCTCTATACCCGCTCACTCCGCTATGGCAGGCTAACCAGAAATCCCGAGGAGTCATCCCATGTCCCGTTCCGAACGCCTGCTGGCCCTGCTCCAGCTGCTGCGCGGCCACCGTTACGCCATCACTGGCGCGGAACTGGCCAGCCAGCTTGGCATCAGCCTGCGCACCCTCTATCGGGATATCGCCACCTTGCAGGCGCAAGGTGCCCATATCGAGGGTGAACCCGGGATCGGCTATGTGCTGCGTCCCGGCTTCATGCTGCCGCCATTGATGTTCAGTGAAGAGGAGCTGGATGCGCTGGTGCTGGGGTCGCGTTGGGTCGTCGCCCACGGTGATGGAGCCTTGAGTGCATCGGCCAGCAGTGCGCTGGCCAAGATAGAAGCCGTGCTGCCCGCCGACTATCGCCAGCAGCTCCAGAGCAATGCCCTGCTGATCGGCACCTCCCGCAGCGACAGCCTCACCGATGAAGCCCCCCTGCGCAGTGCCATCCGCCAGCAACGCAAGGTGACCCTGATCTATCGGGATCTCAAGGATGAGGCCTCTGAGCGCACCGTCTGGCCCTTTGCTCTAGGCTACTTCGAACAGGTACGGGTACTGGTGGCCTGGTGCGAACTGCGTCAGGGCTTTCGCCACTTTCGGGTCGATCGCATCACCCGGATGCAGCCACAAGATTGCCGCTATCCAAAAAGCAGAGAGAGCCTGCTGAAGGAGTGGCGCGCCACCCAGCAAATCCCGCAGCCGAAATTCATTGCTGACAGAAACTGACAGCAGGTAGCGCCATCCTGAGGGGGTCGGCGCAGATGTGCTATTTCATCTGTTAGGTTGTATGGAGATGGTATTCACCTGACAGTTGCCCACAAAAGGGAGTGGTCATACGGCTTCAAACCGGATAACAAAACGGTACCCCTACCGTGTTATCTGGAGTCACCGTATGACCACCAACGAGAAAGTAGCACGTCGCAAACTCAGCCTGCTAGAGCTCGCCAAAGAGCTCAATAACGTCAGTAAAGCCTGCAAGCTCATTGGCTACAGCCGCCAGCAGTTCTACGAAATTCGCCGTAATTACCAGACCTATGGCGCCGAGGGCTTGCTCGACAAATTGCCGGGCTGTAAAGGGGCTCATCCCAATCGGGTTGCGCCCGAGATTGAACAGGCCATCCTCGATTACTCCCTCACCAGACCAACTCAAGGCCCGCTGCGGGTCGCGCAAGAACTGGCTCTGCAAGGCATCAATGTCAGTGCGGGCGGTGTGCGTGGCGTGTGGCAACGGCACGACTTGCTCTCTAAACACGACCGCTTGCTGCGCCTTGAGAAAACTCACCGTGAGCAGACCATTGAGCTCAATGACGAGCAAATTCGCCTGTTAGAACGATTCAGTCCCGAGTTCCGAGAACGCCAGATTGAGGTTCATTACACCGGAGAACTGGTGGCGGTCGACACCTTCTTCGTCGGCGCGCTCAAGGGGGTTGGCAAGGTGTATCTACAAACCGTGCTGGACTGCTACAGTCGCCACGCCTGGGGACGGCTCTACACCAGCAAGCTGCCGGTGACCTCGGTTCATGTGCTCAATGAAACGGTGCTGCCGTTTTTCGAGGCCCACGAGGCGCGGGTCTATACCATCCTGTCGGACAACGGGCGCGAGTTCTGTGGGCGCCCAGACCACCATCCCTACGAGCTGTTCCTGCAACTGGAGGGGATTGAGCACCGAACCACCAAGGTGCGCAGGCCGCAGAGCAACGGCTTTATCGAGCGGCTGCATCGAACCTTGCTGGATGAACACTTCCGCATCAAGGGGAGGACGACCTGGTATGAGTCGGTAGAGCAGATGCAGACAGACCTGGATAGCTATCTGGTGCACTACAACACCCAGCGGCCACATCAGGGCAGGATGATGGAGGGTCAAACCCCCTACAGCATGTTCAAGAAGGGTCTGAAATTGATACCGAAGGAAGTGCGCTCTAAAGTAGCGTAAACAAGACACCGGTTTGAGGCCGGTGTCAGGTGATAACTAGATCTGTACA
>NZ_JBFODO010000014.1:0-36056 GCF_040908365.1 Aeromonas sp. R2-4 | reverse complement strand
CTACTTTCCCGCTGCCGCTCGACTTGCATGTGTTAGGCCTGCCGCCAGCGTTCAATCTGAGCCATGATCAAACTCTTCAATTTAAGTTTGGTTGCTTCGAAAAGCGGCTCAATGAATTGCTGAAATAAACTGTTCGACTTCTTATTGCTAAGAAATCGTCTTGGTCACTTCACCAGACATTGAAAATCAAAAATTGTTTTTGATGTTCGATGCTGTGAGTGCCCACACAGATTGCTTGATTCAAATTGTTAAAGAGCGGCACGCTTGTCGCGTTGAGGAGGCGCATGTTACGCTTCTCACTTCGAAAGTCAAGCGATTGTTTTCGCTTTTCTTTCGGCGCCTACTTCACTAGGAAGCTGGCTCATCAGGTTGGCGTGTTCCGCCGTGCTGGTAGGGGCGCATTATAGGGAGCTGCTCCGGGATGACAAGGGCTTTTTTCAGCAAAAAAGTTCGTTCGCTCAGATATCAAACAATCATCTCTTTTTTTGCACGAAATGGCATCAATCCTGACTATTGCCGGATTTAAATTGAACATTTGAAAAGCTAATTTATAATTGCCATCTCAAATGTTTAATTGGAATACCCTCATGCATCAAATCCTCGATAGCCATAAGGAAGAGCAAATCATCCCGCTGTTCCGCTTGGGGTTCCGACCCTTCTTCTTGTTCGGGGCTCTGTTTGCGGCAGTCGCCATGTTGCTCTGGCTGGGGCAGCTCAACGGTTGGCTTACCTTGCCAGGGATTGCCAACCCGATCTGGTGGCATGGTCATGAGATGCTGTTTGGTTTCGGGGCTGCCATCGTCGCGGGTTTTCTGCTCACCGCGGTGCAGAACTGGACGGCCCATCCCGGTGTTCGGAGCTGGCCATTGGCGCTGGTGGTGGGGTTGTGGATGTTGCCAAGGACCTTGTTACCCTGGCTGGGTGAAGAGAATACGCTTCTGATGTTGGCAGACCTGCTCTGGTTGCCGCTTTGCGCCTGGTTCCTTGCCAAGCCGATCTTGATAACCCGGCAATGGCGCAACCTGTTCTTCGTGCCCCTGTTGCTGATACTGACCCTGCTCAATGGTGCCAGCTGGTTATGGCATAAAGAGTGGACCACCGTTGAGCATCTGCTGATCACGACTGTGCTGTTGTTTACCACCCTGATCGCCGTGATGGGTGGAAGGGTGATTCCGTTCTTCACCGCCCGGGCAACCGGTCAGGAGAAAGCTGCACCTCAGCTCTGGCTGGAACGGGCGGCGCTCGCGGCACTGTGGCTTATATTGCTCTGCTGGTTGCTGCTCCCCACTCAATGGGTCACCAGCATATATATAGTGCCTCTCTATATAGTGGCGGCGAGTTTGCATCTGTGGCGGCAACTGCGTTGGCATCTGCCATCGACCCTTGCGCATCCCCTGCTGTGGTCACTCCATCTCGCCTATCTGTTTATCCCTCTTGGCCTGCTCGCCCTTGCGGCACATAGCGCGGGTCAGCCCATCACGTTGTCGATGGCCAGTCACCTGCTCAGCGCAGGCTGCATGGGGACCATGATCCTGGGTATGATTGCACGAGTCTCTCTCGGCCATAGCGGTCGAGCCTTGCAGGTAGGACGCAGGATCACTGGCGCATTCGCCCTGGTTATCGCTGCCGCCACAGTGCGGGTGGCGATTCCCCTGCTCTGGCCTGCTTATACCCTGCATGGCTGGAACCTCAGCGCGCTTGCCTGGATCGCTGCCTATGGTCTGTTTGTCTGGGTCTATACCCCGATACTGATCCGCCCCAGAGCAGATGGTCGTCCGGGTTAATGACTGCGGAACATGTTCAGGGTGTTGCCACCGGATAGTGGATGAGGTTGTGGAAAATCGCCGGGGCTATGCCCAGATTGCGATAACCATGGGGACGGTCGGCAGCAAAACGCACAGCCTCCCCTTGCACCAATGAGCGCCACTCCCCTTCCACCAGCACCTCCATCATGCCACTGATGACGATAACATGTTCGGTCACTCCCGGCTCATGGGGCTCGGATTCACGCTGGTAACCCGGCAACAGGGTCAGCTCAAGCAACTCGAAACCAAACCGGTTTTCATAAGGGAAGAGCGGTGCCACTTGCATGCCCTCTCCCGCTGGCTGCTGGCGAATGGCATCGGCGGTGCGATAGAGCACCTCTGCCAGCGCGGCGGGTATGGGCTCAATGAAACTGGAAAAGGAGACTCGAAAACCGGTGGCTATCTTCCACAGCGTCGCCACTGTCGGGCTGGACTCTCCCCGCTCAATCTGCCCCAGCATCGCCTTGCTGACACCCGTTTCGCGCGCGGCGGCATCCAGGCTCCAGCCGCGCTCGCTGCGCAGCCCCTTCAGCCGAGCAGCCAGATGCTGACTCATCTCTTGCATAACTGCCTCTTTATTACTCTTGCACGATGCGCCTTGTACGCTATAGCGCACAGCGATATAGTCAAAACTGTATTGTACGTAATAACGCACAGCGCGTCACAACGCCAAGAGGAAGAGTCATGCCCTTCGCCATCCCCCATCTGATCGCAGGCTTTATCGCCGTGATGGTCGGCTACACAAGTTCCGTCATCCTGATCATCCAGGCCGCCACGGCAGCAGGTGCTGATACTGCCCAAGTTGCCTCCTGGCTCTGGACGCTGGGGATCGGCATGGGGGTGAGCTGCATCGGCCTCTCTCTCTATTACCGCATGCCCGTACTGACCGCCTGGTCCACACCGGGCGCGGCACTGCTGATCGCCACGCTGGGCAACTTCACTCTGGCGGAAGCGATCGGCGCCTTTGTGATCTCCTCCCTGCTGATCACTCTGTGTGGCATCAGCGGCTGGTTCGACCGCTTGATGAAACATATCCCGGCTCCACTGGCCGCCGCCATGCTGGCTGGCGTGCTGCTCAGATTCGGATTGGATCTGTTCAAGGCCGCCCCGCAAGATCCCTTGCTGCTTGGCACTCTGCTGCTGGCCTTCCTGCTGGGTCGTCATCTCTGGCCCCGCTATACCATGGTGCTGGTACTGGGAGTGGGGATGCTGATCTGCAGCGTGCGGGGGGATTTGCAACTGGGCACCCTTCACTGGCAACTCGCCAGCCCGGTCTGGACATGGCCAGTCTTCTCCTTTGATGCTCTGTTTGGCATCGCGCTGCCGCTGTTCATTGTCACCATGACATCGCAAAACATGCCGGGGATTGCCATCTTGCGGGCCCATGGCTATCAGCCTGCCACCTCCTCGCTGATCAGCTGGACCGGCCTGACCGGCCTGCTGCTCGCCCCTTTTGGCGGCTATGCCTTCAATCTGGCCGCCATCACTGCCGCCATCTGCATGGGCAAAGAGGTCGACCCGGATACCAAGCGCCGCTGGCCTGCTGCGGTTTGGGCGGGTTGTTTTTATCTCGTGACCGGCTGCTTCGGTGCGACCGTCGCGGCCCTGTTTAGCGCCTTTCCGGCAGCCCTTGTCACCTGCATCGCTGGTTTGGCCCTGCTAGGCACCATCGGCAGCAGCCTGCACTCTGCCTTGCAGCAGGATGAAGCGCGAGAAGCTGCGCTGCTCACTTTTATCATTACCGCGTCCGGGATCAGCCTGCTCGGCATCGCGGCAGCCTGCTGGGGTCTGCTGATTGGTCTGGCTATCTATCAGTTCGAATTATATCGACAAAGGAATCAATTGAACCTCAAATCGTGAACCTCTGCACACTATCCAGATAAAATGATTCACAAGTGAAACTAATTTCCTTCTAGTGGCGTCAGGGCACCAATCTTCCCGGACATGGTGCCCTGTCAGGTTCCATGCAACGGAGTATAAAAATGAAAAATCAGGCTGTCTTGTTACTACTGGCCATACTGGGTGCTACGAGCGTCCAGGCTGCCGATACGGATCGAGAGCTGGCTCGCCAGCTCGCACTTCAGCAGAAAAACCTGCTGCCCCTGCTGAGCAATCAGCAATACCAGAGCCCGCTTCCCAACCTGCTGCAGAAGGCCAGCCCACGGCTTAAACGGCAGGCGAGCGATGCCAACCAGGCGGCCATCAGCCGGCAAGGACTGGATGGAGAGGTCAAGCAACTGATGCAGTTGCGGCTGGCCAACACCGATCAGGCTGCCGCACTGCAACAGGGCGTCGAACCGCTGGTCGCCTATGTTCCAAGTGGAGATGAGAAGAGCTGGAGCGCCATTGAAGCGTTCGACAGCGCTGGCAATCCCGTCTATCTGGATGTGGACAAGGCACCGGCCCGGCCGGTTCTGGTAGTCGAAGCCGATCCCGTCAAAGCCAAGAACGCAGGCTTGAAGGTAATGCGCAAAGCGCTGGCCGATGCTGATCTGCAAAGCGCTCCGCGAGTGGCAGCCAGCACGGCGCCACTCAAGACCAGTATCCTGAAAAAGATCAGACTGAAGGATGATCAGGAGCCCTGGCTGCTCGGCGCAGCCGAAGTGTATGCAGTGGTCGCAGGGGTCAATCCCAGTCGGGATGAGCCAGTAGTCGATATTGTCGACATGCCCTACCTCGACTATGACAACACAGACTACACCCCCAACCAGATCCTGGTTTACTGGGATCGCTATCGCTGGGGTGCCGTCGATGTGGTGATGATGGAGCAGGATGACAACGTCAACTACAAGGAGCTGAGCGCTCTGCTGATTGAAGCCCTCAAACTCGGCTTTACTGCGGGTGGCGTGCCGGAAGCACTGCCCTTCCTCGATCTCGGCGGTCGCATCGTCAAGGCTCTGCCCGACTCCTGGATGACCAACAACGACGACTATCTGGATACCTTCTACACACTGGAGCAGGATCAGGTCTATCGCCAGTATCCGGGGGCTGCCGGTAATGCGGTTATCGATCTTGAGCCAAAAGAAATCGCCCCGACCAGACCTTGATAATCGGCCATAACGAAAAAGCCAATGAGCAACTCATTGGCTTTTTGCTTTTATCGCGGTGACCACCGGTCAACCCTTGGGACGAACCCCCAAGGTATGGCAGATGGCATAGGTCAGCTCGGAGCGGTTCAGGGTATAGAAGTGGAAATCCTTCACTCCTTCCTGACTCAGCACGCGCACCTGATCGATGGCGATGCTCGCCCCCACCAGATTGCGGGTCATCTGATCGTTATCCAGCCCTTCAAAACGCTGATGCATCCAGCGCGGGATCTTCACGTTGGTGAAGCCAGCAAACTTGGCCAGGGTCTGGTAGTTGGAGACCGGCAGGATCCCCGGCACGATTTCGGCATCAATACCGATAGCGGCGCAGCGATCCCGAAAACGCAGATAGGTCTCCACATCGAAGAAAAACTGGGTAATCGCGCGGTTGGCTCCGGCATCGATCTTGCGCTTGAGGTTGAGCAGATCCGACTGGGCGCTCTTCGCCTCCGGGTGCCCTTCCGGATAGGCGGCAACCGAGATATCAAAGTCAGCCTCTGACTTGAGCAGGGCAACCAGATCGGTGGCATACATATCCGGTTTCTCCAACCCCTGCGGCAAATCACCGCGCAGCGCCACAATATGGCGGATACCGCTGTTCCAGTAGTCGCGGGCAATGGTACGCAACTCGTCGCGGCTGGCATCGATACAGGTCAGGTGCGGCGCCGCAATCAGGCCTGTCCGTTCCTTGATGTCCTTGATCACCTTGTGTGTGCGATCACGGGTGCCAGAGTTAGCACCATAGGTGACGGAGACGAACTTGGGTTCCAGCACTTTTAGCCGTTCGATGGACTGCCAGAGGGTATTCTCCATCCCTTCACTATTGGGCGGAAAAAACTCGAAACTGACCGATATATCGCCATTCAAATCTGCCAAGCTCTGGTTGAGCGCTTCAACCTGACGTGCACTGTGAAAACCCATCTGCTCTTCTCCCTGTCCTGCAATCCATCTGTCTACGTCAAAACGGATGTTTGGACGTCTAAACGTCTTTATATTTATGGGCAAAACGACACAAAGTCAACAGGGATTTACCTCACATCCGATCTGACGAACTTCATATTTACAAAATTAACGGTACGTAACCGAAAAGTGCCCATCCCAAAATTGCCCCAGTCGAGTTATGATGGGGGCAGATCGTCCTGGACGTTCTGAATCTGCGTGTGATTGTTTGGCCGGAGGTTTCTCCGGCCCCTTTTCATCTATTTCCCACTCCTGCCGATAACAGAATGAGTCTTTGCAGGAGCACCATCATGGATACCCACCCCGGCTTTGCCACCGACTTGCTGTTCGATCGCTATCAGGGCGAGGTTGTTCAGCACGATCAGTTCTGGGCGGTTCGCACGCCGGATGCTCCCAATTACTTCTTCGGCAACTACCTGCTGCTCCCCACCCCGCCCAGCGACCATGACAAAGGCTGGCTGGAAGCAACATTCGATCAGCTGATCGGCCAGGATCCGCGAGTGCGCCACCGCACCTTCCAATGGCCACTGGCCGCCGGACAAAACAGCCGGATCGCCGGTTTTGTCGCAACGGGATACCAATATATGGAGTGCGTGGTGCTGGCGCTGGATGAGCAGAGCTGCCCACCCCCGCACGACGACATGAACAAGGTTGAGGCACGCACCTTCACTACTGCTGATTGGCCTGAGTGGCTCGACTTCGAACTCAATGAACGGGATGAGGGACACTCGGAACAGAGCTATCTCCCCTATCTGCAATCCCGCCAGGCGCTCTATCAGGCCATGATTGCCGATGGTCTCGGGGACTGGTGGGGGATCTGGAAAGAGGAACAACTGGTCGCCAGCTGTGGCCTCTTCTTCTGCGGCACACTTGGGCGCTTCCAGTTGGTACGCACGCACCATGCGTGGCGCAATCAGGGGTTATGCCGCCAGCTGCTGAGTCAAGTGGCTCGCGCAGGATTATCCCGTGCCAAACAGCTGATCATAGTGGCTGACGAGCACTACCATGCCCAGCGCATTTACCGCTCCCTGGGGTTTGCCCCGGTTGCCCGCATCGGCAGCCTCTGCCGCTGGCCCCACGAAGCACAATAAAGCGATACATGCTGGCGGCGAGCCATAAAAAAACGGGAGGCTGATGCCTCCCGCTCTTATTGATGCAGATGACCTATTGCTGTGGCTGCTGTGGCGCCTCCAGCTCGTTGGAGAGCGCCTGCTCCACCTCATCCGACGGCGCCGGTAATGGGGCAGCGGCCGCTGATGCGGGTTCTGCGGGAGTCACAGCCGGTGACACCACGGCCGATGTTTCATTGGTCGCGGGAGCTGCGGACACCTCAGTCGCCAGCGCTGAAGCCGGAGCAGGGGCAGGGGCAGGGACAACCGCATCACACTGACAATCCGCGCTCTTGGCCTTGTTGCCCTGATGAGGGGCATACCAGCCCTTCAAGCCACCTTCCAGTCGATCCGCAGCAGCCTTGGGCTCCATCTTGCCAAGCAGCACAGCCTGACTCACCTCGGCCAGTTCATCCCCCAGCTTGGGCGTACCACGGGAGAGGATCTGGGTCGCCACCCGAATGGTCGAGTCACACTGATCGCGCCACTCCATCATCTCTTTGGCCGCCGGATTGGTGACATCGAAAAAGTGGTTGGAAAGGGAGAAGAATCCCGGCAGCGAGTTGGTATAGAGCTCGGCAAATTGCGGCGTCGTCAGCCACTGCAGGAAGGCCATTGCACCCTCTTTGTTCTTGCTGGCCGGATTCATCCCCATACCGATATCGGTGTGGTCGGTAAAGAAACAGCCATCACCCTGTTTGGCCACTGGCGGACGCATGACGCCAAAATCGACCTTGCCGGTGAAGGGGGCAATCTCCCAGGATCCCGCCACGTAGAAGGCGGCCTTGCCCGAGGTGAACAGCTCGTTGCTGGTCGCATAATCGCGGCTCTCGCCACCTTCACCGAGGTAGGAACGCCAGCGGGCCAGCTCGTCGAACACCTTCACATATTGCGGGTTGTCCAACCGCTCCTGCCCGCCGATCAGTGCCAGACGGCCGTCCTCTCCTTTCCAGTAATTGGGGCCAATGTTCTGGAACCCCAGTTCGGAGGCAACCCAGCTCTCGGAACCGCTCATGGCCAGCGGCACATAACGCCCGTCGGCCTTGATCTTGTCCAGCACGGCGAAGAACTGGTCGCGGGTTTGCGGCAAGGTGAGCCCCAACTCACTGAAGATCTTCTTGTTATAGAAGAAGCCATGGATCACCGAGGCCATCGGCACGCAGAAAGTCTGGGCACCGGAATCGGTCTGCCACGGTGACTGGGCAAAACTCGGGAAGTTCTCCATCCCCGCCATTTCGGTCAGCTCGGCCAGATGGCCCGCCTTGAACAGGGCGAGCGAGTCATCAAACGGACGACAGGTAATGAGATCCCCCGCCTTACCGCCTTTCAGGCTCTCCCACAGAGTGGGCATGTAGTTGACATTTTGCACCGGATGAAAACTCACCTTGATGCCGGGATGCGCCGCTTCAAATGCCGGGATAATCTTCTGCTCCCACAACGCCTTGTCATCGGTTCGCCAGCTTTCAATCACCAGCTCGCTGGCCATCAGCTGGCCACACAACAGGAGACTCAGGGCTCCAATCCACTTTTTAGACATAAGCCCTCCTAGACCTTGAAATGTGCGATCAATTGCTGCTGTTTGGCGACCAGGTCGGCCAGCACTTCGCTGCTGCTGGCGGATTCGCGCGCCTCCCGCTCAGTCTCGTATGCCACATCGGCAATACCGGCGATATGACGAGCGACCCCCTGACTGACGGAGATCTGCTCCTGCGCGGCATGGGCCACCTGATCCGCCATCGACTTGATGGCCCCCATCCGATCGGCAATGGATTGCAACGCCACATCCATCTCGCGGGTCTGCTCGACACAGCTCTGGGTCTGCTCCTGGCTGCGCCCCATCACTTCAACCACATGCTTGCTGGAGCTCTGCAGGTTCTCAATCATCCCCTGGATCTCTTCGGTCGAGGTCTGGGTGCGATTGGCCAGCGCCCGTACCTCATCGGCCACCACCGCAAAACCGCGACCTGCATCGCCAGCACGGGCCGCTTCGATGGCAGCGTTCAACGCCAGCAGGTTGGTCTGCTCGGCAATGCTGCGGATCACATCGAGAATGCTGCCGATGTTGTTACTGAATTCCCCAAGTTTGTAGGTGATCCCGACCGCCTCTTCCATGGCGCCAGCCAGCTGCTCGGTGATCCGGCGAGTGGTGGCCACTTTCTGGCGGCCATTGCGCGCCTCTTCATCGGCCAGATCCACTTCGCGTTTGGTGCCATCGGTAGAGCGGGCCACCTCGGTGGCGCTCACTTCCAGCTCGGTAATGGCGGCGGCCACCTGATCGGTCTGGCTCTTCTGCTCCTGCACCCGGGACATGGCCAGTTCGCTGATCTCGGCGGCGCGGCTCGCCTCATCCACCAGATGGCGAGAGCCCGCATTGATTTGAGAGAGTAGTTCACCGGTCTTGCCCGCCAGCGTATCGATGGAGCGAGAGAGGCTGCCAAATTCGCAACTGCTGCGGTAGTTGATGCGGCGGGTCATGTCACCGGCCGCCATGTAATCGAGCTCCTTGTTGATCATCTGCAATGGGCGCTGAATGCTGCGCGCCGTGGTATAGCCGATCACCAGCGCGGCAGCGGCCGACATCGCGGCAACCACCAGGATCCAGAAGCTGGCACTGCTGACCGCCGCATCGGCGTTGATCCGGCTGTCGCTGGCAATGGCCCCGGCGGACTTGCCCATCTCATCGAGCAAATTGAGGCTGTTGACCAGACTGGCATCCAGCTGCTGATTTTGCGTGGCCAGCGACAGCGCCAGTTGCTGAGCCTGACGCATGGTTGCCAGCAAGCCCTGAGCGCCAAGTGCCAGCTCCTGCATCCGATCCAGATTGGAGACAAAGCGCGCTTTCACATCATCGGGCACCAGCACCCGCTCCAGACGCTTGCGGGCCATCTCGATGTCCTTGCTGAGTACCTTTTCCAGCTCGTTCAGGTCGGTTTTGGCATCGGCACGGCGGATATTCTTCAGATCGCGGGCGATACCTGAGGTAATAAGTTCCGCCTTGTTGCGCATGGAGCGCTTGCTGGCGGTCTGTTGCAGCAGCAGATCCGCCGCCCACTGGTAAGTATCCTCAAGGCGGATAAATTCCATCTCCAGCTTGTGGCGCTGCTCCAGTGCACTGACCCACTGCCGATGCTGGGCTAACACCTGATCCGCCAAGCCATAAAATTGGGTGGTAGCACTCTCGACCTGTTGGAAGCGGGCACGAGCATCCGCTACGTCGGTAAATTTACCCATCTCCTGACTCAGCTGGGCGAAGCGGTTCTGTTGCTCCTTGAACTGATTGGCCAGCTGCGGCAACTGGGCGGCATCTTCACTGGTGCGGTAGACAAGCACCCAGCGGTTACTATCCTGCAGTGCCCCCTTGAGACCTGCGACAGCCACCACCAGCGGGGTTGCCCGGTCAGATACGGCAGAGAGGCCGTCATTTATACCCTTGATTTTAAAGGTACTGATCACACCAAGCAGGATCAGCAACAGCAGCATCAACACGAATCCGGCGATGATCCGCTGCACAATAGATAAGCCCATGGAGACATCCTCACTCATTGGGGGAAGGTAAAGTGAACATAGTCACTATCGGCAGGGGTGGCGAATAACTGAAATAAAGCGGCAGGTATTTAATTGATTTGTATCGGGTTGGATCACAGTACAGACAAAATCAGCCATACGAAAAAAGCCCGGCACAAGCCGGGCTGAAAGAGACGTACTTTGCTATCTTCCGCGATCCGTTCAGAACCGCAGTCAGAATCATTAGAAGCGGTAGCCAACACCCACCATAAAGGCCATCGGGTCGACCTTGGTATTAATGGTGCCAATCGCTGTATGCACATCGGTATCGATATCCATGATCCAGGCTGAACCGTTGACAAACCAGCGGTCAGTGATCGCCATATCGATCCCAACTTGTCCGGCAACACCCCAGGAGTCATCGACTTTGACATCGGTCCCGGCCAATGCACCACGGCCCTCTTCATCAAAGAAGGTGGTGTAGTTCACGCCAATACCAACATACGGGCGAACCTTGCTCTGGGCATCGCCAAAATAGTACTGACCCATCAGAGTCGGCGGCAGATGCTTGATCTTGGCAACTTCAGAGCCACCCAGTTTGACTGAATGAGAGAAAGGGGTTGCGGCCAGCAATTCGACACCCCAGTTATCAGTAATCATGTAAGAGAGAGTCAATCCCAATTGCATGTTGTCATTAATTTCCAGCTCTACAGGCGTGCTGCTTTCCTGCGGCGATACAAATGCCAAACCACCACGAACCAGAATATCACCAGCCTGATGGGCCATGGCGAAAGGAGAGGTCACTGCAGCGGCAATCATCAGAGGAAGTAATTTTTTCATCACGTAATCCCTTTTTTTGTTTTCATTTGATGCTGTAAGCCCGCTGACTATATGCCCTTGTAAATGCAAAGTTATTGACTTGGAGCAAAGGTTGCACAGAAATAAATCGATTGGTGTGACATCTTTGCGCGCCATCCCAATCTCGTTGACCCCCCAGACAACAAGCTGAAATACCTGTTTCGACAGGTTGTAACTACCCGCATCCAGCGCCAAAAGGAGCAAACAAACCACATCTTATTGCACGGCAGTGCGGCGATTAATTGTTGTTTATATGGGTAAATCAGCGTATTTTTTGCGCCATACAAGTTACTGGTAAGTAATGGTTTATTTATGAAAAATGAGTCGAAATGGCAAAAGGTGGGGGCCTTTCTCGCGGCCGTGTGGGGAATCGGATCCTTTCTCTTTATCCTGCTCGGTTTTATTGTCGCCCTGGCCTATCTGGTATTGGTACGGCAGGGTTAATCCGGATTGACAGAGTGCAGCAGGGTGATATTCCCCCCTTCGGCAAGCTGTTCCGGAGTCTGGCCCATTCCCTCCGCAGAGAGGGGACCAGCGTAGCCACACCACCGATTTCGCCCGCCGACTTTGGCCTGGTACAGCGCCATGTCCGCCAGTTTGAAGCTATGACTCCAGAATGAATCCGGGTACTCCGGGTGCAATGGATAGCGGCAGAACCCCAGCGACACCGTCAACCAGAGTGGCGCATCCTCTCTGCCAAAGCGGTGCTGAGCGACACGCTGGCGCAGATATTCGACCCGCAGCGCCAACTCTTGCTCGTCATCCACTTGTAGCAGCAACAAGAACTCCTCCCCGCCCAGCCGGATGATCGGCTCGCGCTCCCCTGTCACCACCTTGCGCAGCAGATCCGCCAACTGTTTCAGCACCAGATCCCCGATGTCATGGCCAAGGCGGTCATTGATCCGCTTGAAATGATCCAGATCCAGCAGCAATAACAGACAAGGTTTGGCCCGGTTGGCCTGCAACCAGCCATCGAGATAGCGACGATTGAAACAACGGGTCAAGGGGTCGGTGAATGCAGCCATCTCCATCTGGCTGGATTTTTCCAACAAATCATCGTGTTGCTGACTGACCTTGCTGGCCATCTCCTTGAACTTGCCACTCAAGGTCGCCATCTCGGCGCTGCTGTCGATATAGGGGATCAAGGTGGCATCTGGCCGATCGCCAAAACGTTGCAGCGCCGACACCAGCTGCTGCAACGGGGTAAGCACAATGCTGTTGAGCCGATACATGGCGATCATGACGCAGATAAAACTGATAAACAGCATACCAATAAAGGTCCAGAGAGCCCCTTCCATGACGCCACTCAAGATCTTTCTCTCCTCCTCAATCACCAGAGTCAGTACCGGCTGGTTATCGCTGTTGAGCAGTCGCACCTCTCCCCTGAGCCGGGTCAGCCCAAGGTCGATCAGGCGATACGTTATTTGCGGTTTCAGTGGTTTGAAGGTAGCGGTGACATCCAGATTGGCGTGGGAGATCGCCAGTGGCAGCGCGGTACGCTCCGATACCTGCTCGAGATAGGCCTTGTCGAGCCAACGTACAACCAGCAAGAAACCGTTGAACGGTGCCGACTCGTCACTGTTTCTGATCGGCTGCCACGAGTACATCAGCGGCCCCCACTGGGAAGCACGGATCCCGTGCAGATTGATGCCCCCTTGTGCCACCGAGCGTTCTCTCAACTGCTTTTTCAGTTCATCAAGGAAGTAGGGAAACTGATCCGGATTGATCCCCGGCGCATCGGGTAGCAGGGTACGCGTCCAGATTTCGTAGCCGGTGAGATCCATGAAGCTCATCAGGTTGAGACTAAAATCCCGCATCGGCATATCACTGAACAGGTTGGATTCGATGTACCCCCTGCTTTTGTTGTCCATAAAACGGTGACTGTCATCCCAGATGCCCCAATCCCGACTGAATGCATCCAGAGCTGCCACATCCGCCTGCACCGCCTTGGTCACGCGCAGCAGATGCTCCTTCATTCGCTGCTCTTCAATCCGGCTGGCAGCCGGGATCTGGGCCCACGCCAGCAGGACCAGCAATAGCAGGATCGCCCCCAGCCAGATGGGGAACATGGAGTAAGCCAACTGATGATCAATCGTGCGCGGAGCCTGAGCCATAACCCGATATATCCATTACCATGACGCTGAGATGCCAAGCCCGCACCACTTGACGAGCTTCTCCCTATGCTCCCGATTTTTATAACAAAAAGGGGCCAAAGGCCCCTCGATTATAACGGCTTATCGCGCCAATAGCGGTCGCAAAAAACGAGCTGTATGAGACTCTTTATTGGTGCAAATCTCTTCCGGCGTCCCCGTCACCAGAATGCGGCCACCACCGGCGCCTCCCTCCGGTCCCAAATCGACGATCCAGTCGGCAGTTTTTACCACATCAAGGTTGTGCTCGATGATGACGATGGTGTTGCCGCGATCCCGCAACTGGTGCAGTACCTTGAGCAGTTGCTGGATGTCGTGGAAGTGCAGCCCGGTGGTCGGCTCGTCCAGAATATAGAGGGTCTGGCCGGTATCCCGCTTGGAGAGCTCACGCGCCAGCTTGACCCGCTGCGCCTCGCCGCCCGACAGCGTAGTTGCAGACTGACCGAGACGGATATAGGAGAGGCCCACATCCATCAGGGTCTGCAGCTTGCGCGCCACCGCCGGCACCGGATCGAAGAACTCGCGGGCATCTTCCACCGTCATCTCGAGGATTTCGTGGATGTTCTTGCCCTTGTATTTCACCTCCAGGGTCTCGCGGTTGTAGCGCTTGCCCTTGCAGACGTCGCACGGCACGTAGACATCCGGCAGGAAGTGCATCTCTACCTTGATGACCCCGTCCCCTTGGCACGCTTCGCAGCGGCCCCCTTTCACGTTGAAGGAGAAGCGGCCCGGCTGATAGCCGCGTGAACGCGCCTCCTGAGTGCCGGAGAGCAGCTCGCGGATCGGAGTGAACAAACCGGTATAGGTGGCCGGGTTGGAGCGCGGGGTACGGCCGATGGGGCTCTGGTCGATATCCACCACCTTGTCCAGATGCTCCAGCCCCTCGACGCTGCGATAGGGTGCCGGGGTGGACTCGGTGGCCTTGTTGAGCTCGCGGTGGGCGATGCGGAACAGGGTGTCGTTGATCAGGGTCGACTTGCCGGAGCCGGAAACACCTGTAACGCAGGTCATCACGCCGATGGGCAGATCCAGGTTGACGTTGCGCAGGTTGTTGCCGCTCGCCCCCTTGAGTTTCAACCACTTGCCGGTGAGCGGGGTGCGCTCGGCCGGAATGGCGATCTGTTTGCGACCGGAGAGGTAGTCACCGGTCAGCGACTCCGGATTGTCGATGATCTGCTGGGGGGTGCCCTGCGCAACAATTTCGCCGCCATGCACACCCGCCCCCGGGCCGATATCGAGCACGTGGTCGGCGAGTCGAATGGCATCCTCGTCGTGCTCCACCACGATCACCGTGTTGCCCAGATCGCGCAGATGGGTGAGGGTCTTGAGCAACCGCTCGTTGTCGCGCTGATGCAGACCTATGCTGGGCTCGTCCAGCACATACATCACCCCCACCAGACCGGCACCGATCTGGCTGGCCAGCCGGATCCGCTGCGCTTCGCCGCCGGAAAGGGTCTCGGCACTGCGCGACAGGCTCAGGTAGTTGAGACCGACGTTCACCAGGAAGCCGAGCCGCTCGACGATCTCTTTCAATATCTTCTCGGCAATCTGGGCACGCTGGCCGGTGAGGTTCAGCCCCTCGAAGAAGGCCAGTGCATCGCCGATGGACTGCTCGGCAATGGCCGGCAGGTTGCGGTTGTCGACGAAGACGTGGCGCGCCTCCTCCCGCAGCCGGCTGCCACCGCAGCTTGAGCAAGACTTGTTGGCGATGTATTTGGAGAGCTCTTCACGCACCGAATTGGACTCGGTTTCCCGGTAGCGCCGCTCCATGTTGTGCAGGATCCCCTCGAACGGGTGCTTGCGCACCACCACGTCGCCGCGGTCGTTCATGTAGCGGAACTCGATCTCGGTGCGACCGGAGCCACGCAGGATCACCTCCTGGGTCTTGAGCGGCAGATCCTCCCACGGCGTCTCCAGATCGAATTTGTAGTGCTCGGAGAGAGATTTGAGCATCTGGAAGTAGTAGAAGCTGCGCTTGTCCCAGCCACGGATGGCGCCGTTGGCCAGGCTGATGGCCGGATCGCCGATCACCTTGGCCGGGTCGAAATATTGCTGCACGCCCAAACCATCACAGGTGGGACAGGCACCGGCCGGGTTGTTGAAAGAGAAGATGCGCGGCTCCAGCTCCGACATGGAGTAGCCGCACTCCGGGCAGGCGAAGTTGGCGGAGAAGGTCATGGGAGCAACCCCCTCCTCCCCGTCCATCGGCACCACCAACACGATACCACCGGATAGGGTCAGCGCCGTCTCGAACGACTCGGCCAGACGCAAGGCAAGGTCATCGCGCACCTTGAAGCGGTCCACCACCACCTCGATGGTGTGCTTCTTGTGCAGCTCCAGCGCGGGAGGGTCGGATAGATCGCACACCTCGCCGTCGATACGGGCACGGATATAACCCTGCGCCGCCAGATTCTCCAGCAGCTTGGTGTGTTCCCCCTTGCGGTCACGCACCACCGGGGCCAGCAGCATCAGCTTGCTCCCCTCCGGCTGGGCCAGTACCTGATCCACCATCTGGCTGATGGTCTGGGCGGCAAGCGGAATGGCATGGGTCGGGCAGCGCGGCTCACCGACCCGGGCGAACAGCAGACGCAGGTAGTCGTAGATTTCGGTGATGGTGCCGACGGTCGAGCGCGGGTTATGGGAAGTGGACTTCTGCTCGATGGAAATGGCGGGCGAAAGCCCCTCGATATGGTCGACGTCCGGCTTCTCCATCAGGGAGAGGAACTGGCGAGCATAGGCGGAGAGGGACTCCACATAGCGGCGCTGCCCCTCGGCATAGAGGGTATCGAACGCCAGAGAGGATTTGCCCGAGCCGGAGAGGCCGGTGACCACGATCAGCTTGTCGCGGGGCAGGGTCAGATTGATGTTCTTGAGGTTGTGGGTGCGAGCACCCCGGACCACGATCTTTTCCATCTTGTTGCACGCTCGATACAGAAACCTGAGCGAGTCAGTATGGCATAGAGACTACTGGATGAATAGACAGTCATGAGATGAAATGCGCATCATCCGGCGCACGCCATCTGCTCTTTTTTCTCCACCAGCAGCCGCTCGTTTTGCCATATCAGAGCGGTGACCTCGACCCGATAGGGACAACGCAAACCCAGCCCTATTTTGCCAACCGCCATGACCACTCCAGCCTGCAGCGACAGATTACGGCTCTGGCGCTGAGTCGTGCTCCCGGCCGCCCCTTCGCCATGCACCAGCAAACTGACACTCACCGTCAAGTCGCGCTTGCTGAGCAGCGTTGGCGCAAGTGACAGCCCCTGCTCGTTCTGCGCAATATTGAGGGACAAGCGGATCGACGGATCGGGCTCCATCTCGTTTCCCCTAGCGCTTGCTGGGGAAGCGACGCGATGAACCAGCATCAACCCACAGAGCAGCACCAATAAAAGAGGGGCCCGCAGGCCCCTGAATCCGGAGATGACCATCAGTTGCTACCAGCCCCTTGATAGACATAGGCATGGTTATCGCTGCCCAATACGGTCACATTGGCAGTATTAAAGCTTTCGTTTTGCACCACATCAACGGTGTTGCGCCCCCCACCAACCCCAGCATTGACGTAGACATTGGCCTCGTGCTCAGCGCCGTTCTGGGTCACGGTGAGCTTGTTCTCGCTACCCACGTAGGACTCAACCTTGGCATTGTTCAACTCACCATCCTGGGTCACTTTGACCACAGACTCAGAGTGAGACGCATCGGCATAGGCCCAGTTGTCAGTGCCTTTCTGAGCAACGACCAGCTCGTTGTCCGAGCCCCAGGTCCAGGCGCCTTTGCCTTCACCATCACGAGCAGAGGCAACCTGGTTGCCAGTTCCGTTCTGGTCGATATCGATGGTATTGCCGCTGCCTGCTTGTTGCACTGCATTGGCATAGTTGTCATTACCTACCTGATCAATGGTGACCGCACCATCGGTACTGCTGGCTAACTGGTTGACCACGGCCTTGTTGTCATCACCTGTCTGGTTGACCAAGGCATCATTGCCAGTACCTTGCTGGTCGGTCTCAATCCGGTTGCGATTACCATCCTGTGTCAGGTCAGCAAACTCCCCGGTTCCAGACTGTTTGGCCAACAGGCCGTTGCCATTCCCGGCATCAGACCCTTGCTGCAGAGTCACCACTTCACCGCGGGTTCCACTTTGCTCAACAGTCGCTACGTTGGCACTATCGTATTGAGTGACGTCTGCATTGTTCAAAGAACCACTCTGAGTCACCACTGCAGATGTTCCTTCCGCCGGTGCATAGTCATAGTTACCGGTTGCCTGCAGCACCTTGGTGATATTGCTCTCTCCACGTTGTACCACTTCGGCGTTGGCTCCATCAGCCGCTGTCTGGGTCACGTCAGCCTGGTGAGCCCCCCCTTCTAGCTGCTGTACACTCGCCCGAGCGAAATCGGATATCTGGTTATTAATGACAGCCCGATTACCATCCGAGATTTGAGTGATCCTGGAGTCAGCTAAGTCACCATTATCTTGCTTGATCTTGGCGTCGTTGCGATCCCCATCCTGCACAACCCCGGCAACCGCACCGCCATTCTCAAATTGCTGAATCACATCAGCAAAGTTGTCGTTCCCCTTTGTATCGATGGAGGCTTTGGAGAGGTTAGTGTCACCTTGTTGCAAGATGTAACCCTCGTTACTGTCACCTACCTGCCGAGTATCGGCATCTGACTGGCCGGTATTCTTTTGAGTGGTAACAGCTGTGTTGTTGTTACCAGCTTGATCGATGTTAGCCTTGTTATCGACGCTTCCCACCACCTGGTTAATGGTGGCGATATTGCCGCTCTGGGCCTGGTTCACCGTAGCCTGGTTGCCAGTAGATGCCGCCCAAGCGGTGCTGGTCGCCAGAAGAACTGCCGAGGCAATGATGGTACGTTTAAACATGATTTCCCTCTCGTGCTAATGGTTGAGCCTAGGCTCAGTTGGTTTGAACGACATTTACTTGCTGATTGGCCCCCATCTGGATGACGGTGGCCGTTAATCCGATTCCGTTCTGCTCGATGCTGGCCTGATTGCCATCACCCAGCTGGATCGCCCGGGCCTGATTGTCTGCCCCTTGCTGACTGATCCAGGCTTCATTGCCGCTGCCTTGTTGCAGCAGCCAAATCCGGTTATTGATGCCCGCCTGATAGAGTTCGGCGCTATTGCCCTCACCCAGTTGCGCACCATTGACCCAGTTCTCATCTCCTACCTGGGAGAGCGCCAACTCATTGGCCCAACCCTGTTGCAGCAGGCGCGCCTGATTCAGCTCCCCTTGCTGGGTGAGGTGCAGTTGCTGCTCGCTACCGAGTTGCCACAACAGCGCCTGATTCCCGTCGTTCTGCAGACCGGAATCCAGCTCGCTTGCCATCGCCAGCTCATCAAAGACGGCAGGCTCTGCGGCGAGTTGCGGGGCGCCCGATATCAGCAGAAAAAAGAGAGCACTCAACAGATGTTTCATCGCGCCATCGCCTTGTTGGAAAACGCCCACAGTATCCCTGTCAGACAAGAGGCGGCCTATCAGGCACTCCGCTGATTCGAGGATGAAAAACACCGCCCTGTCGCTGAGCAGAAAGTCTTAAGTCGTATTCGATAGAGGCCAAAAAAATGCCCTCCACTAGGGAGGGCATTGCGAGAGAGGGAAAACTCAAAGCAGCGGGGCGTTGTCTTGCAGGTACTCCTGCAGGATCGGATTGTCGATATCCCGCTGGTCGGCCAGTTGCCACAGATTGTCCCGTACACCATTGGCTATCAGCCGGATCACTCCGGACTCGATAGCCGACATGACACACATCTGTACCGGTTCGTTGGTGCTGAAACCGGCCTCGGCCTCCAGCAGGCGCTTGTACTCGACGAAGCGGAATACCCCGGCCTGCACCTGTTGCGACAATACTGTCTTGGAGGTGGTGACACTGTTCAGGATCCGGCCTGAACGGATATCGACGGCACGCAGATTGACCGTCACCTGATCGACCCGGTACTCCCCGCTGGCGCCAATGCCAAAATACTTGGCTCCCGCCCCACCGGTTCGTACATTGCTGTCATAGGCGACGATCCCCCCCTCGATCAGGATGTTGGCGGCAACTAGCGAGGGCAGTTGATTGGCATTGTTGCCGGGAACGTTGGGCTTGTTCTGGGCCGCCCGCACAATCTTGCGTTCGGTCAGCAGGTTCTGCAGCCCCTCCCGCTCCAGAGGCACAAACCATTGGGAATCCCACAAAGCCGTGCTCAGCATGGCTACCCCGCCCTGGGTGACCGCCGTGGAGAAGTTGGATGCCGGTGCGGGCAGGTACTGACCGGTCTGATCGCGAAAATCGTAGACGGCCGCGACAATTTTCCCTTTTGGCTTGGGCAGACTGATCAGCTCCTTGTAAGAGACGGATCGCGGCATCAGGGTTGCCTTCTCATCGGCAACGGGCGAGCCAATATGGGTCGCACAGCCAGCCAGCGCAAGCAGGGGCACTATCAATAACAGTTGTCGTTTCATCGCGCCCTCAATCAGCAATCAGGCCATTCACTTCGATCATGGTGGTCTGGTTGGTCACCCGGTCGGTGATCGAAACCACCAGGGTGCCATCTTCATCCACCACATTGATGGCAAAATCATCGGTCACCAGACTGCCGCTCTGGCTGCCATCCTTGCCGATATCGGCCAACAGCTGGCTGATCAGGCGGGATTGCAGGTTGGAGGTCAGGCGATCCAGCGCCGAGGTGCCGCTGCTACCACTGCCACTGGCGGGATCCTTGTAATCATTCTGCGCATTGGCGGTGCCAAGCAGATGACTGCTGTTGAGAGGGTTACCCCCAAAGCTGGGGTTGACGGGGCGATAGACAAGCTCCGACGCATGGAGCGCTGGCGCTATCAGTGCTGCAACTAGCAATAACCGGGCACGCATGAGAAATATCCTTATAGTTCATCATGTTCCAAATCGAAGGTATCCATGAACAGGGTCGCGATCTTCTGCTGTTCGAGGGTCTGCCTGACCTGTGACCAAGCCAGTTTGGCGCTCTGCTCCTGCTGATTGCGGCCGGGAGAGAGCGCGGTTTTAAAAATCACCTTCCGGTTATGGGTGATCCAGATCAGGCTGCCCCAGCGAGCAGTCGGGCGCTCATGAATCGTCAGATTTTCTCTGGCATTCGGGTCTTCATCACTGCGCAACCGGGTAAATTCGTTATAAAAGCCCTGACCGAAGCGGGTAAAAGTGCGGTCCAGCACCAAACCATCCACATCCAGCCGATCACTCTCCTGCTCCGGCTGTACCGACTCCAGCGGAGCATCGGCCTCGGCCGCCACAACGGTCGTGAAGCCCCAGAGCAGCACAAGGCAACATGCCAGAGAGAACGCTTTCATCAGTGGGAGTCCGGAGCATCGAGATACTCTTTGGCCCAGCTCACCGCCTGGATCCGGTTCTTCACATTCAGCTTTTTAAAGACGTTATAGAGGTGGGATTTGACGGTGTGCTCGCTGACAAACAGGCTGTCGGCGATCTCGACATTGGAGGCACCCGTCATCAGATAACGGATGATCTCCTGCTCTCTGGCGGTCAGCAGAGTGTCGTTACGCAGCAGATAACTGTTGCCCTGGCGATAGTATTCGACCAGCTCGCACAGCAGGTGGCGCGGCATCCAGTACTCGCCCAACAGGATTTTCTGCAACCCGGCAACCAGTCTGTCGAGCGGATCCTGACGGAAAAACAGACCGCAGATCTGCGGCCACATCAGCAGCAGGTCGCGATCCGTCGCAGTGGGAGCATTGAGCAGCACAGTGGTCGCCATGCCAAAGCGTTCGGAGATCGCCCGGTTCCAGCCCAGTGACTGGCCAGAGCGGATATAGTCGAGATCGATGAGAAACAGCGTGCCGTCACACTGGTTATCTAGCTGATTAATCTCGTGGATTAGCTGGACGGGACGGCTCAAATGAGAGATGAGGTATGCAGCAAATGTGCTGGCCTGCACATTATTTTCAGTGACCAGTGCGATCGGGCATGCGGCTTTCATTGTGTGCTCTTCCTTGAACCTGTAAACCACCTAATCTGGCCGACTGAGTCTACCAAGGAGGTATGGGAGCACAATATTAAAAAAGTATGAGAATGGATCTCATAAATATCGTAACCATATGTTTTTAGTCGATTTAAAAACCTATTCCAATTCGCCAATCGGCCAGCATAACAGGAATATATGGCAGAAATGTGATGCCGGACGCGCCGGAAACAGCTGCAACCCGACCATCACTACAGCAGGAGCCAACAGTTACCTTTGGCACATCAAGCCGGTTAAGGATGCTGCCAATCCGCTTCGCAACTGTTACTATGACCGTCACATGCGTCTGCGGGACATTGCGCCCCGCACACAGCAACTAATCAGGTATCTAGTCGTGTTGGACCAGGTTTCGACCTGGCCGGTAAATAAGGTGGAAGAGAGATTATGGCCAGTCGAGGCATCAATAAAGTCATTCTGATCGGTAACCTCGGGCAAGACCCGGAAGTACGCTACATGCCGAGTGGCGGTGCTGTGACCAACATTACTCTGGCTACCTCCGAAACCTGGCGCGACAAGCAGACCGGTGAGCAGAAAGAGCGTACCGAATGGCATCGCGTCGTCTTCATGGGCAAGCTGGCCGAAGTGGCTGGCGAGTACCTGAAGAAGGGCTCCCAGGTCTATGTGGAAGGCAAGCTGCAGACCCGCAAATGGCAAGATCAGAGCGGCCAGGAGCGCTACACCACTGAAGTGCTGGTCGACAGCTTCACTGGCGTAATGCAGATGCTGGGTGGCCGTCCGCAAGGCGGTCAGGGTATGGGCCAGAACATGGGTGGCCAATCCCAGGGTAACTGGGGTCAGCCACAGCAAAGCATGCCTGCCCAGCAGCCGATGAATCAGCAGCGCCCGGCACCGGCTCCGCAGCAGAACATGCAGCCGCAAGGCGGTTATGGCCGTCCTGCCCAGCAGCCGCAATCTGCGCCGCCGGTATATAACGAGCCGCCGATGGATTTCGACGACGATATCCCGTTCTAAGAACAGAATATTGAAAAGGCCCTGATAACTCAGGGTCTTTTTTTATGCACTCAGGCTGAACCTCTCAGCCCGAAAGGGATATAACGCTTTTTGGTTGCCTCCCCTACAGTGATGGATATTCTCCATAGGAGCGCTTTGTGCAAAGTGCAATGAAACTGCTCACCCCTTTATTGCTAATGCTGACCAGCATGCTCTCCGGCCAGTTGCTGGCAATGCCACTCAAGGTCGGGGTCAGCTTTGCCATCCCCCCTTATGTCATCGAAAGTAATCAGCGTGGCATTGAGCTGGATCTGCTGAAAGAGGCGTTCGCCGGCAGCGACTATGAGCCCAGCTTTGAATTTCTGCCGCTGGAGCGTACCTTCCGCCTGTTCGAGTCAGGAAAGCTGGATGCCATCATCAACGTCAGACCCGGTATGGTTGATCCTCACGTTCTGACCCAGCCCGTTATCACCTTCCATAACCGGATCTTCACCCTGCGCAGCACCCACATCAGCACTCTGGACGACCTGCAATCAAAACGGGTTACCGCCTTTCAACGGGCAAGGATCATTCTGGGGGGCGCGTTCGCCACCATGGCCAACCAGAATCCCCACTATGAGGAGGTAGCCAAGCAGCAGGTGCAGGTACATCAGCTGATGCGCGGCAGGGTGGATGCAGTCGTACTGGAGGAGCGGGTGTTCTACTACTACCTCGACCAGCTGATTGCCACCGCCCAGGCAGGCGAGCACTACGAGCGCAATCAGGTCAGGCAAGCAGACCTCTTCCCGCCCACCGTCTATCACTTTGCCTTCCGAACGGCCGATGCCCGCAATCTGTTTGATAAGCGCCTTGAGGCGATGCGTCAGGATGGTCGTTATCACCAGATTTTCGCGGCTTACGGCGCCACGCCGTGAGCCACAAACATAAAAGCCAGCCGGTAAGGGCTGGCTTTGTACTGGCTCCGAAGGAACAGCAGTAGGGGAGCGTTACTTCATTGCGCTGCCGTTTTTCAGTTCTGCTTTCTGACGTTTGGCTTCGCGTTTCTCTTTCAGTGACATCTGCGGTTTTTTCTTGGCATCTTTGCCGTTGTGATGTTCTTTGTTACTCATCATCAAACTCCAAAAATGTTACCCAGACAGTTGGTTCCTCATGGGAGCCAGCATGCCATCCGAATTATCAACTTCAGTACGCTTGGTGGGATGGTGCAAGACCATCACCAGACCCAGCATACCCTCCAGCGGCATCCGGATCCAGCCTCATTCTCGTCCAAAAGATGTCGCGCGCAGCCCCTTGAGCGGGGAGGCCAAACGTCCTCGAAAGGAAAGACCAAAAAAGAGTAATTTGCATTATTAAATGTTGTCACGCTTATATTAAGCCATCGTCACCTGGATATTTTCACGGATAAATATAAATTCCTCTCATTATTTATTGCCACGCAAGAGGTCACCATTTTAATAAGCATTCGCAATATCATCGGAAACATCAGGTTACAACACCGAATAGGTTATTTCCGGTCAGCCGGATATAATGCGCGCCGCACCGAAATATCCGTTTTTATTCAGGAAGCTGTGACATGAACAGAAAAACCAGAGCCGCCATGGTGTCGGTCTGCTCCAATATCAGTCTGATCATCATGAAAATGGTGGCCGGGTTCGCCAGCGGCTCGGTCAGTATCATCTCGGAGGCGATCCACTCCGCTATGGATCTGGTGGCGGCCCTGATCGCCCTGTTCGCGGTGAAAAAGTCCGATCTCCCGCCCGATGAGAGCCACCCCTATGGTCACGACAAGATTGAAAATGTCTCCGGTGTCATCGAAGCACTGCTTATCTTGCTGGCCGCAGGCTGGATCATCTTCGAAGCTGTCGACAAGCTAATCACCCCCAGCCCGATTGAAAGCATTGGCTGGGGCGTGCTGGTGATGGTGATCTCGGCGCTGGTCAACAGCGGCGTCTCAGCCTACCTCTACAAGGTGGCCCGGGAAGAAGAGTCAGTTGCATTGGCGGCCGATGCGCTCCATCTCAAGGCGGATGTGCTCACTTCAGCCGGTGTCGCCGTCGGTCTTGGCGGGATCTGGCTGGCCGGTCTGTTCGGCCATTCACTCGCCATCCTCGACCCGCTGGTCGCCATTGCGGTCGCCATCTTTATTGTTAGAGAGGCGATCAGCATGCTCAACGAGGCCTTCCAGCCGCTGATCGACCAGAGCATGAGCCCGGAAGAGCTGGCGATGACCAGCCGCATCATCACCGAATGCTGCCCTGCCGCCAGCGGTTTTCACGATCTGCGCAGCCGTCGTGCCGGTCGTCGTCGCCATATCGACTTCCATCTCACCCTGCCCCCGGAGATGAGCATCGGCGAAGCCCACGATATCTGTGATCGCATCGAACACGCCATCATGGCGCAGTTGCCCCACGCCATCGTGCTGATCCACGTCGAGCCGGAGGAGCAAGAGCTGCCCTCACCGCTCGCCATAAATTGAAATGTGGCAAACAGGCGGGAAAGTGGCAGCGAAATAACGGAAAGTTGGCACAAACCCGCATTTTTACTGCCGGAAAGCCGATTGCATAAGAAGTGATCGGCACAACTGTGTTAGGGTGTCTAACCACCCTGCCGCAGGAGCGCGCCGTGAAAAAGCTGGAAATGAAAGATCTGACCGAGGCCGAAAAAGCCGAGATAGCCTTGTTATTGCAAAAGGCACAAGCCAATGCAGACCACCAGCTGACCAACGGAGAGCGGAACAAGATCCGCGAAGAGGGTCGCCTGAAAATTGTGGCCGACCGCGCCGAAGCGGCCAAGGCAGCCTCCAAGCTGGCTCGCGAGAAAGCCAAAGAGCGCGCCAAGAACCAGGTACTGCCGGAAACCTTCAGCTGGATTGATTCGGTCAGCAACAAGTTTCGCAGCAAGCGCTGATCCCCTCTTGCAAAACGCCCGCTCGCACTTGTGCCTGCGGGCGTTTGCATGTCTGGGCGATGCTCGATGAGCCAGATTTGGCGCCGCCATTGATTTGCAGCCCAGAAGCTAATCGCAGCAGCAAAGAAGTGATTTACATTGTGAGTTAGAGAGAACGCCAACTGACAATCCCCATCTATCGCCAGCTTTTCATTTTTTCTCATATTTTTTACCAGAACTGGCTACATAGTCAGGGCAAAAAAGCCGAATCTGGTTTGCTACAGGGTGATATGAGTCCTCGTTGATTTTTCTATGCCGTTGAAATGCATCATATTTACTATAAAAAATGATATTTTTGGCTGTTACAAAACATTAATATTGAGATAAAGTTTGCTTTAAAAATGAGAGCGTGTTTTAATCTTTCTCGATGGTTCGGCAGTTCAGACCTGATTATGTTAGGCAGTCATTTTAGTAAAGCAGTGATTAGCATAAGCGTTATCCTCGGATAATTCTTATCAAATAATTCTCCTTCTTTAGTGCTCCCCATACGTATTGCTGACGAAAAATCAAAAATTGCCATTTAGGTGGCATTCAACACTATTTAAGGAAATTATTATGTCTAACAAAATGACTGGTACCGTTAAGTTCTTCAACGCTGAGAAAGGTTTTGGTTTCATCTCCCCGGCTGACGGCAGCAAAGACGTGTTCGTACACTTCTCCGCTATCCAGTCCACCAGCTTCAAAACCCTGGACGAAGGTCAGCGCGTTGAGTTCACCATCGAGCAAGGCCAGAAAGGCCCGGCTGCTGCCAACGTAGTTGGTCTGTAATTCAAGCCGGAGCATGCTGCTGATGGCTCATGCCAACTGCTGACAGCTCTGCAAGAATTTAAAAAAACCCGCTTAGGCGGGTTTTTTGTTTTTCCCCGCTTTTTCCTCACAGATCTCCCCTCGCCCGACCGCTTGATCCCTCCCTTACACGCTCTCACCGCTTGAGTCTTAGAATGAGCTCCGAATGGACTCAAAATGTAAAATAGTGACGAAAAAGTCAGGTTATCCGCTGTATTTGCCGCGAATTCTTGCTATTTTGCGCGCCACCAACGCAAACGATTTCCTTCACACTTTCAGGATTAGTTATGGCAAAGCAAGATATGGCCGCCCAAACAGGGACAGGCGGCTTTCTGGACTCTTATTTTTCCATTTCTGCGCGCGGCAGCAGCGTGCGTCAGGAGCTGGTCGCGGGGCTGACCACCTTCCTGGCGATGGTCTACAGCATCATAGTGGTGCCGAACATGCTGGGTGCTGCCGGCTTTGAGCAGGGCCCGGTGTTTGTCGCCACCTGTTTGATCGCCGCCTTCGGCTCCCTGCTGATGGGGCTGTGGGCCAAGCTGCCGATGGCCATCGGTTGCGCCATCTCCCTCACCGCCTTTACCGCGTTCAGTCTGGTACTGGGTCAGGGACTGAGCATTCCGGTTGCCCTCGGCGCCATCTTCCTGATGGGGGTGCTGTTCACCGTGATCAGCGTCACCGGCGTGCGCCAGTGGATCCTGGACAACCTCCCCTCCGGCATCGCTCACGGTACCGGTATCGGTATCGGTCTGTTCCTGCTGCTGATCGCCACCAACGGCGTCGGTATGGTGATCAAGAACGAAGGGGCCGGTCTGCCGGTGCAACTGGGTGAAGTGACCGCCTTCCCGGTCATCATGACTGTGCTGGGTCTGGCCGCCATCTTCGGTCTGGAGCGTCGCAAGGTGCCGGGCGGCATCCTGATGGTGATTATCGCCATCTCCATCCTCGGCCTTATCTTCGACCCGAAAGTAACCTGGCAGGGCTTCTTCGCCATGCCGAGCCTGACTGGCGAGAAGGGCTCGCTGGTAGGCAGCATGGATCTGCTGGGCGCCCTCAATCCGGTGGTGATTCCGACCGTACTGGCACTGGTGATGACAGCCGTGTTTGACGCCACCGGCACCATCCGTGCCGTGGCCGGTCAGGCGGGCCTTATCAACGAACGTGGCCACATCATCAGCGGCGGCAAGGCCCTGACTGCCGACTCCGTCAGCAGCATGGTGGCGGGCGCCGTCGGTGGTGCTCCGGCTGCCGTCTACATCGAATCTGCCGCAGGCACCGCGGCAGGTGGCAAGACCGGTCTGACCGCCGCGCTGGTCGGCGTGCTGTTCCTGCTGATGATCTTCCTCTCCCCGCTCAGCTATCTGGTACCGGCTTACGCCACCGCACCGGCGCTGATGTATGTCGGTCTGCTGATGCTGGGCAACGTCACCAAGCTGGACTTCAGCGACTCGGTCGATGCGCTCTCCGGCATGCTGTGTGCCGTCTTCATCGTGCTGACCTGCAACATCGTGACCGGCATCATGCTGGGCTTCGTAGCACTGGTCATCGGTCGCCTGTTCGCTGCCGAGTGGAAGAAGCTGAACGTCGGCACCGTTATCATCGCCGTGGCGCTGGTGGTCTTCTACGCCGGTGGCTGGGCCATCTAACCCGTCCGCATATTCCGGTTATACCGAAGGGCCCTGCGGGGCCCTTTTTCATGGCTGTGAGTCAGCTAACAGTTTCCCGCCCGCAAGCCCTGCGCAGTTTCAGATTGAAACATCCTTCCCCCTTCTGCTGTTTCAAATCCGAACCAAATCGCCCGTCATTTTTATCCCTTTTTCTGTCGTTAGACTGGCTCCATCAACCATTTGCCCACCCGAGCGGTGGTAAGCCAAGGAGTGAGCCATGAAGAAACTGATCAATGCCGTCGATGCCGTGGTCCGTGAACAACTGATGGGGATGGCAGCCGCCCACCCCGAGCTCAAGGTACGTATCGAACCCCACTACATCACCCGCGCCGACTCCCCCGTGATGGGCAAGGTGGCGCTGGTCTCCGGCGGTGGCAGCGGCCACGAGCCGATGCACGGCGGTCTGGTGGGCAAAGGGATGCTGGATGGCGCCTGCCCCGGCGAGATATTTACCTCCCCGACCCCGGATCAGATGTACGAGTGCGGTCAGGCCGTTGATGGCGGCGCGGGTGTGCTCTTTCTGGTGAAAAACTACACCGGCGACGTACTCAACTTCGAGACCGCGGTCGAGCTGCTGCACGGCGACGGAGTCAAGGTGGGCTTCGCCCTGATCGATGACGATGTCGCGGTCAAAGACAGCCTCTACACCGCCGGTCGCCGTGGGGTTGCCACGACCGTGCTGTGCGAGAAGCTGGTCGGTGCCGCCGCCGAGGCGGGCTATGACCTTGCCCGCTGCGAGGCGCTGGCCCGTCGCATCAACAACCAGAGCCGCACCATAGGCGTGGCCATGCATGCCTGCACCGTGCCGGCCGCTGGCAAGCCCTCCTTCACCCTGGCGGACAACGAGCTGGAGTTCGGCGTGGGCATTCACGGCGAACCGGGCATCGAGCGCCGCCCCTTCACCGACCTCAATACCCTGGTGGACGACATGTTCAGCGAGCTGGCGGACAACACTCCCTACGGCCGTACCCTGCGCCACTGGGATCGCACCAGCGGCAGCTGGCAGGAGGAGCACACCTTTATCGAACCGCTGAATGCGGGCGATCGGGTCATCGCGCTGGTCAACAGCCTCGGCGGCACCCCCATCTCCGAACTCTATGGCGTCTATGGTCGCCTCGCCACCCTGTGCGAAGAGGCGGGCATCCATCTGGTGCGCAACCTGATTGGCCCCTACTGCACCTCCCTCGACATGACCGGTATCTCCATCACATTGCTCAAGGTGGATGATGAACTGATGACCCTGTGGGATGCCCCCGTTCACACCCCCGCCCTGCGTCGCGGCTGCTAAGGAGAACCCATGTTAAGCAAGCATCACATCGTCAACTGGCTGCTCGACTGCGAGCATATCTTCACCGAGCAGCGTGACTACCTCACCGCGCTGGATACCGACATCGGCGACGGCGACCACGGCCTTAACATGCAGCGCGGCTTCGCCAAGGTGGCGGAGAAGCTGCCCGCAGTGGCGGACAAGGATATCGGGCAGGTACTGAAAACCACCGGCATGACATTGCTCTCCTCGGTCGGCGGCGCCAGCGGCCCGCTCTACGGCACCTTCTTTATCCGGGCCGCGGCCAGCAGCGACGCCTGCCAGAGCCTGAGCCTGAGCCAGCTGTGCAAAATGCTGAGCGACGGGGTCGAGGGGATCGTCTCCCGCGGCCGTGCCGAGCCGGGCGACAAGACCATGTGCGACGCCTGGTGGCCGGCACTGGCCGCCCTGCAACAGGCGCAGCAGCAAGAGCTGCCCCTCAACGAGGCGCTGGACAAGGCGGTGGCAGCCGCCGCGGCCGGTACCGAGGCGACCATCCAGATGCAGGCCCGCAAGGGGCGCGCCAGCTATCTTGGCGAGCGCAGCATCGGCCATCAGGATGCCGGGGCCACCTCGACCCTGCTGCTGCTGACTGCCCTGCGTGACAGAGCGAGGTTGTGACATGATCGGAATCGTAGTGGTCTCTCACAGCGCCATGCTGGCGGCCGGTTTGAAAGCGCTGGCCGACCAGCTCGGCAGCCCGGCCCGATTGCTGCTGGCGGCCGGGGTCGATGACCCCGACCACCCCATCGGCACCGACGCCATCGCGGTGATGAGTGCGATTGAAGAAGCGGATGACGGCAGCGGCGTGCTGGTGCTGATGGACTTGGGCAGCGCCCTCTTGAGCGCCGAGACCGCCCTCGAACTGCTGCCCCCCGAGTTAAGCGCGAGGGTGCGGCTCTGCCCGGCCCCGCTGGTCGAAGGTACTCTGGCCGCTGTGGTGGCGGCCGGTTCCGGCCTGACGCTGGACGAGGTGGCCGCCGAGGCGCTCGGCGCGCTGGGCCCGAAACAGGCGATGCTGCCTGCCAGCCCAGCGCAGGCCGCCACCGAGACAGCCCCCGTTGTCGACGACGGCTGGCTGCGCTGCGAGGTGGTGGTGGATAACCCCCACGGCCTGCATGTGCGCCCCGCCGCCCGACTGGTGGCTGCCCTCAAGCCCTTTGCCGCCGAACTCAAGCTGCAAAAGGGGGATAAAGAGGCCAATCCCCGCAGCCTGACCCGGCTCGCCATGCTCAACGTGCGTCAGGGCGATGCGCTCACCCTGCTGGCGCGCGGCGAGGATGCCACCGCAGCATTGACCTGCTTCCAGCAGCTGGCCGACGAGCGCTTTGGCGACTGACGCCACTGTTTCAAGGGGCTGCACTCGCTCGCTGAGCATGTGCAGCTTCATTCAAGACGAAGGAGTCCCCGGCACTGCCGCCCCTTCGCCCCGATTCTTAATTCATAAAGAGAGAGGGATAAAAAATGGACCGCATTATTATCAGCCCCAGCAAATACGTACAAGGCAACGGGGCCCTCGCCAATATCGGCAACTACGTCAAGGCGCTCGGTAGCAAGCCGCTGATCCTGGCCGACGCCTTCGTCACCAAGCTGGTGGGCGATACCGTGGCCACCAGCTTCCATGGCGCCGGCATCAAGCCCGAGTTCGACTGCTTCAATGGTGAGTGCTCCCGCCCCGAGATCGACCGCCTGCTGGCCCGCTGCAACCAGACCCCGTTTGATGTCATCATCGGCATCGGCGGCGGCAAAACGCTGGATACCGCCAAGTCAGTCGCCTTCTACCAGAAGGTGCCGGTGGTCATAGTGCCCACCATCGCCTCCACCGATGCCCCCACCAGCGCGCTGGCGGTCATCTACACCCCGGAAGGACAGTTCAGCGAATACCTGATGATCCCGACCAACCCCAACATGGTCATCATGGATACCGGCGTAGTCTCCCGCGCCCCGGTGCGGCTGCTGGTCTCCGGCATGGGGGATGCGCTCTCCACCTATTTCGAGGCGCGCGCCAACAAGGTCTCCGGTTGCCAGACCATGGCCGGTGGAGCCTCTACGCTGGCGGCGCAAGCCATCGCCGAGCTCTGCTACAAGACCCTGCTGGCCGATGGCTACAAGGCCAAGCTGGCGGTAGAGCAGGGGCTCTGCACCAAGGCGGTGGAGAACATCATCGAGGCCAACACCTATCTGAGCGGTATCGGCTTCGAGAGCAGCGGGCTGGCCGCCGCCCACGCCATCCACAACGGCCTGACCCAGCTGACCGAGTGTCACCACCTCTACCACGGCGAGAAAGTGGCGTTCGGTACCCTGGTACAGCTGGTGCTGGAGAACGCGCCGATGGCGGAGATCGAAACCGTACTGGCCTTCTGCCGCTCGGTTGGCCTGCCGACCAACCTGCATATGATGGGGGTCAAGGAGCTGGATGTGGCGCGCCTGATGGAGGTGGCCAAAGCCTCCACCGCCGAGGGCGAGACCATCCACAATATGCCGTTCAAGGTCACCGCCGAGGATGTGCTGGCGGCCATCGTCACCGCCCACCAGCTGGGGCTGTAACCGCGCCACGACTGCTCCTGCCATATAAAACGGCCCCGCATCTGCGGGGCCGTTTCGTTTTCTGCGGCCGGTTGGCGACGGCTCGCCGTCAGCCGTGATAGTCAGCGGGATCAATTTCGAGCAGCTTGAGCCGCCGCCAGAGGGTGGTGCGACTGATGCCAAGATGCTGGGCCATCTGGCTCACCTGCCCCTTGCAGGCGTGGGCGCAGCGCAAGATGGCTTGCCGCTCCAGCTCCGCCAGCGTGAGCAGCGGTTGCCCCACCACCTCGTCCGCCACCCGCTGATAGCCGTGCCGAATGGCAGCGGGCAGCGCCTCCGGCGGGATCGGCCCCTGACCGGCATGAAGCAGGGCATGCTCCACCGCACTGCGCAGCTCCCCCAGATTGCCGGGCCAGGGATAGGCGAGCAGGCAGTCGAGGGCCGCCGGACTGAACTGGCGCACCGGCTCACGACCCTGCGCCGCCAACTGCTGGCTAATAAGGCCCGGCAGATCCGCCGCGCGCTCCCGCAATCCCGGCAGCCATAGCTCGCACGCCTGTAAGGCATAGAGCAGCTGGCGGCCAAACAGCCCCTCCTGCAACAGCTGCTCCAGTGGGGCGCTGCTGGTGGCGATGATCCGCACCTTGAGCGGCAGGATACGGGCCGAATCGAAGCGCTGGATGCGACCGGTCTTGAGCAGTTGCAGCAGCGCCGCCTGCATGGGGGCAGAGAGGCACTCCACCTGCTCCAGCACTAACGTGCCGCCGTGGGCCAGCTCGAACTTGCCTGCCCGCTCCTGCCCCGCCTCGTCGGAACCCATCAGCTCCAGCGCCATCCGCTCGCTCGGCAGCGCCTTGCAGTTGAGGGTAATGAGCGGCCCGGCGGCCCGCTCACTGCCAAAGTGGATCGCCTCCGCCAGCTGGGCCTTGCCCACCTCCTCCTCACCGCGCAGCAGGATCGGCCCCTGACTCTGGGCCGCCTGCCGGGCGTAGCGCAGCAGCTTGCGCATGGCGCTCGACTCCCCCACCAGTGCCGATAACTCGGGCACCGTCTGGCGCAACTGGTGAATGGCCCGCAGCCGATCGACCGGGTGCAACAGGGCGATAAAGCTGACCCCCTCTGGCCCCGGCAGCGGCTTGAGGCTCACCAGTGCATTGATAAACTCCCCCTCCTGCGCGCCGAGCCGCTCCAGCGTCACCTCCACATGGCTGAGCGGCGTCTGCCCCCTGATGGCCAACTGCAACCGCTGGGGCAACAGCAGGTGCTGCTCCAGCGGTTGGCCGAGGCAGAGCGCGGGATCGAGCCGCAGCCGGTGGGCCGCCAGCGCGTTGAGGTAGCGCAGCCGCCCCTGTGGATCCCAGGCCAGCACACCGTCATCCATGCCATCGAGCAGGGCGTAAAGCTCGCTCAGATGGTGCTGGGACTCCTGCATCAGGGTCTCCATCTGCAGCAGATGGGCCAGCTCGCGTCCGGCACTGACGGTGAGCGCCAGATCGCCGGCGCTCGCCTCCTCCACCTTGCAGATCAACGCGATGATGGCGACCTGACGGCCATTGCTGTTGTAGACCGGGCTGGCGCAGCTGTGCCATGGGTGGAGGGTCTGGTTGAAGTGCTGGGAGCCGCTGACGCAGAGCGGCACTCCCTCCAGCGCCGCCAGATTGATGGCATTGGTGCCGATGCGCCCCTCGCTGAAAAAGGCGCCGGGGCCAAACCCCAGCGCCGCCAGCTCGCGCAGGGTGTCGGGATGGCCGGTCTGGGCCAGCAGGCAGCCGCTCTCGTCGGTGAGCAGCAGGGCGCAGGGGCGCCCCTCCATAAATTCGTAGAGATCTTCGAGGGCCATCTCGCCGGTGGTAAGCAGGTCGCGCTTGCGCTGGCGCAGGCTCTGCAAGGTCTGCCCCTTGGCGCTGTGGGGCGGATGCCAGAGGGTGGCACTGGTCTGGTGGGCGCAGCGCAGCCAGGATGCCTGCAGATAGTCAGGCCAAGCGAGCAGCGGCTGAAGGTCAGATGGCATGGTCACAGCAATATCCGGCAAGATGTGAGCCGACCATTTAACCACGCCAGCGCCCCCGATTCAGTGACCTGCCTCAGAGGGTGGCAAGCCCGCTCTGCTCTTGGTCGGGTTCGCCCCCGGCAAATTTCTGGCCGAGACACTCCTTCAATCTTTTGATATATAACCCCGCTCACACTACTGACTAGTTTATGAAAAGGAGGCCAGATGGTGCTTTCCATTGCCGCTCCTTAAGTGTATTTTTTCTCACTAGCGAAAAGAAGATCCAAAGGGAAACGCTTGACGAATGTGTTCAGCACCATAGGCAGATCGGTAATGTTGTGATTTAAAAATTTATTTTCTTTGGCGGCGAACAGGGCGATCAGAATTTATATGAAAGGCTCTATTGACGGATTAGCACCGCCTTCCATCTAATAACGATTAGGCTTCTGGAAGAAGATATAAAATGTTTAGCCAAAATTATAGATTGCTTACCCAAGAGGGGCATTTGACAATGTCTAGCCTTTTGGGTGGTTTAAATTCATTAAGAAACGCCAATATTGATGAGAATCATCGAGGCTTGTTTTACTCAGGTTTGTTCGAGCTTGCTACAGGTTTTGAGCGTTTGATGAAAATAGTACTGATCCTTGATCACCAACTAAAAAACCATCTGAAAAACCCGACAAACAAAGAGTTGAAAGCTTTTGGTCACAATATAAAAGATCTTTTCGACAACTGTTCAGTACTACCCCAGGCATATGGATTACGACAACAGCCAAGCCTTAATGATAAACAAACAAAAATAATTTCTACTCTTACAGAGTTCGCGAAAGGTTCACGATACTACAATCTTGATGTGTTAACTAATAACAATCAAAATGATGATCCTATTGGACTTTGGTTATCTGTAATTGATGATCATATTTGGAGCCTACGTAGCGATGTGCGTACAAAGTTACGAAATGACTCAGCAGAAGTAATTGAACGCTCAGGTATGGCTAGTAGCTGGCAACAAAATGTAGATGGTGAGTGGGTTACCGTACTCGACTTTTACTATTTGATGTCTGCTACAGAAAAGGCTAATCCTCATATAATATGGTCGATTATTGAAATGCTGCGCCCATTTTATGGTCTGTTGCGTCATCAATGTTACGAGTTACACGAATTATATGCGCAACAGGGTAAGGAAAATGAAATACCTTATATGTACGAGTTTTTTCCTTTTTTCCTAACACCGAAAAGCTCCGCGTTGAGAAAGAAACAGTGTGTACAGATCTAGTTATCACCTGACACCGGCCTCAAACCGGTGTCTTGTTTACGCTACTTTAGAGCGCACTTCCTTCGGTATCAATTTCAGACCCTTCTTGAACATGCTGTAGGGGGTTTGACCCTCCATCATCCTGCCCTGATGTGGCCGCTGGGTGTTGTAGTGCACCAGATAGCTATCCAGGTCTGTCTGCATCTGCTCTACCGACTCATACCAGGTCGTCCTCCCCTTGATGCGGAAGTGTTCATCCAGCAAGGTTCGATGCAGCCGCTCGATAAAGCCGTTGCTCTGCGGCCTGCGCACCTTGGTGGTTCGGTGCTCAATCCCCTCCAGTTGCAGGAACAGCTCGTAGGGATGGTGGTCTGGGCGCCCACAGAACTCGCGCCCGTTGTCCGACAGGATGGTATAGACCCGCGCCTCGTGGGCCTCGAAAAACGGCAGCACCGTTTCATTGAGCACATGAACCGAGGTCACCGGCAGCTTGCTGGTGTAGAGCCGTCCCCAGGCGTGGCGACTGTAGCAGTCCAGCACGGTTTGTAGATACACCTTGCCAACCCCCTTGAGCGCGCCGACGAAGAAGGTGTCGACCGCCACCAGTTCTCCGGTGTAATGAACCTCAATCTGGCGTTCTCGGAACTCGGGACTGAATCGTTCTAACAGGCGAATTTGCTCGTCATTGAGCTCAATGGTCTGCTCACGGTGAGTTTTCTCAAGGCGCAGCAAGCGGTCGTGTTTAGAGAGCAAGTCGTGCCGTTGCCACACGCCACGCACACCGCCCGCACTGACATTGATGCCTTGCAGAGCCAGTTCTTGCGCGACCCGCAGCGGGCCTTGAGTTGGTCTGGTGAGGGAGTAATCGAGGATGGCCTGTTCAATCTCGGGCGCAACCCGATTGGGATGAGCCCCTTTACAGCCCGGCAATTTGTCGAGCAAGCCCTCGGCGCCATAGGTCTGGTAATTACGGCGAATTTCGTAGAACTGCTGGCGGCTGTAGCCAATGAGCTTGCAGGCTTTACTGACGTTATTGAGCTCTTTGGCGAGCTCTAGCAGGCTGAGTTTGCGACGTGCTACTTTCTCGTTGGTGGTCATACGGTGACTCCAGATAACACGGTAGGGGTACCGTTTTGTTATCCG